>NZ_JARIXR010000025.1:0-108302 GCF_029269205.1 Pseudomonas sp. 1912-s
TGTCTCGCTCTTCGGTGACCCGCTTGAGTTCGGCTCGCTCGCTCTTCGGTGACCCGCTTGAGTTCGGCTCGCAGACGACGCAGTTCAGCGTGCTGATCATCGTCTTGCTTCCGTTCTCCTTGAGGTTTGCTGTAGCGCTTTATCCAGGCATAGAGGCTATGCGACGACACGCCAAGACGCGCCGCCACATCAGCGACAGGCAGCTTCTTTTCGGTCACTTGATTGACCGCTTGGATTTTGAATTCTTCGGGGTAACGCGGGTTGCTCATGGCACCTCCTAATTGACCTCAGTTTAAGGCAAAGAGGTGTCTACGAAACCCGGGGCGATTCACTCCTCGGCATAACCTTCCCCGCTCGCAGCGCTGACACCATCCTGTTGCATTGAATCGGTTGTCACATGTTCACCTAAGACCAAACACTCATTTGGATCTGGCTACCCTCGTCGATCTGACGCGTGTTTTCAACTAATTGCGGCTTGGAATACCAATCAAAAAAAACTCAGACCTATATCACCTCTGTGAACGCCCACCGTATTAACTGCGGTAGGGATTTGGCGTGCCTGCTTTTTGGCTAGTACGCTCATCACTTGAGAGGATTTACGTATGTATGCCCCTTGCCCTAGCTGCAATTCTGGACGTGTCGCAAAGAAAAATATCGGTAAGCAAACGGGTGGGTTGATTGGCGCTGCAGGAGGTGCAGTCAGTGGGGCCGCCGGAGCCCTGTCGGGAGCGGAGGCCGGTGCAGTACTCGGCATAGTCGGCGGGCCTGTTGGGATTGCTGTGGGTAGTATCGCTGGCGCAATACTCGGAGGGTTGTTTGGTGGTGCTGCCGGCGGGATCGCTGGGGCCACACTGGGTGAACAGATTGATGAGAAGGTGCTGGATAACTATCAGTGCCTGGAATGCGGTTACAGCTTCAGTATCAACCGTTAGTTCGTTGTTTGTTGAAGCCACGCTCTTTTCCATTCATTTCGCAGGAGTCATTCCCATGGCACACCTCATCGAACAAATGGCTTACGTTGGTGATACTCCCTGGCATGGCCTGGGCAGTCGCCTATCGCCCCAACAACCGCTCGAAGTCTGGCAGCGCGAAGCGGGCATGGACTGGAAGATCCAGGACAGCCCGGTGCATTTCAAGTCCGACAGCATCGGTGTTCTGGGCTCAATTCACTCTTTCCCTGAACAGAAGGTGCTGTATCGCTCCGACACCAAGGCCCCCTTGTCAGTGGTCTCCAACCGCTACCAGGTGGTGCAGCCCCGTGAAGTGTTGGAGTTTTATCGCGATCTGACTGAGGTCTCGGGCTACGAGCTGGAAACCGCCGGAGTGCTCAAAGGCGGTCGCAAGTTCTGGGCTCTGGCCCGTACTGGGCAAGGCACGGCGTTGAAGGGCAACGACCAGGTGAATGGCTACCTGCTGTTGGCCACCTCCTGTGATGGCACCTTGGCCACCACCGCAACCCCCACCACCGTACGTGTGGTCTGCAATAACACGCTGACCATCGCCCTGGATGGCACCACCCGCGTGATCAAGGTGCCACATAACACCCGCTTCGATCCGCAGGCAGTGAAAAAGCAGTTGGGCATCGCCGTCTCCCAGTGGGACGAGTTTATGTACCGCATGCGAGCACTGGCTCAACGCAAGGTGCAGTGGCATGAAGCGATGGGCTTTTTCATGAACGTGCTGTGTGACGTAACCCCCAACAGCAAACTACCCGAAGTCCTGCCGAACGAGCGCGCACTGCGCAAAGTCCAAGGGCTGTACGAAGGCGAGGGTCGGGGAGCAACGCTTGAATCAGCCCAAGGAACTGCGTGGGGCTTGCTCAACGCCGTGACCGAGTATGTCGATCACGAGCGACGCGCCAGAAGTGCTGAATACCGCATGGACTCGGCCTGGTTTGGCCAAGGCGCTGTGATCAAACAACGCGCCTTGCAGGCCGCACTGGAGCTCGCCGCCTAGCTCCACTCACTTACTCAACTATTAAAACGCCTGGTCAGCTTCTGCTGGCCGGGCGTTTTTTATGCCGCACAGGAAAACATCATGGGCACGCAAACTCTGCAACAAACCAGGAGCAAACTACGGCCTGCGCTGCGCCTAGTGGGCACCAAACAATTGCCGCGAGAGGAATGGTTGGCCGTACGCAAACAAGGCATCGGCAGTTCGGATGCCGCCGCAGCCGTGGGCCTGAACCCGTACAAATCCCAGCTGGAGCTGTGGCTGGAGAAAACCGGCCGTGACACCTCACTGCCCAAGCTCGATCCGCAGGATGAGGAAAGTCCGGCTTATTGGGGCAATATCCTGGAGCCGATTGTCGCAACACATTACACCCGGCGCAGTGGTCATCGGGTCCGCCGGGTCAATGCGGTGCTGCAGCATCCTGATTGCAAACTGGCCTGGATGCTGGCCAACATCGACCGCGAGGTCATCGGTGCGCCAGAGGTACAGATCCTTGAATGTAAAACTGCTGGCATAAACGGCGCACGCCTCTGGAAAGAGGGTGTGCCGGAGTATGTTCAGTTGCAAGTGATGCACCAACTGGCCGTGACTGGCAAGCAGGCAGCCGATGTGGCAGTGCTGCTGGGTGGCCAGCACCTGGAGATCCATCGCATCGAACGGGACGAGTCGCTGATTGCTCGGCTGATCGACCTGGAGCGGTTGTTCTGGGATTACGTGGTCAGTGATACCCCACCTCCGGCAGACGGATCGGCCTCGGCGGAGCAGGCGTTGCGCTGCCTGTATCCACAGGACAGTGGGCAAAGCCTGGACTTCAGCCAGGACGCGCTGCTCTGTACGACCTTTACCGAACTGCAGAGAGTGCGAGGATCGATTGCTCTGCAGGAGAAGCAGGAAGCTCAGCTCAAGCAAACGTTGCAACAGGCCATGGGGGATGCCAGTCGGGCGACCTTCGCAACCGGCAGCATCACGTGGAGGAAAGCCAAAGACAGCGTGGCACTGGATATCCCCCGCCTGCTGAAAGAAAAGCCCTACCTGCAAGTGCGCTACTCGACCACAAAAACCGGCTGTCGGCGTTTTCTACTGGCCTGAACGCTCGTTCGCGCTTCCCTTATTCCCATGCCCTTTCTCTCCAACGCCACCCTGGCCGTTTACGCGGTCTCGGTGGCGTTTTTATTTCAGATACAGGAGAACTCCCATGCTCAAAGGTTTAGCCATCACTCCGCCGATTTTGGGCCGAATATCCATTGGCAAGCTCGTCGAAAAGAACGGAAAGCGTCTACCGGAAAAGGACGATCAATTCACCCTTACCTCCCAAGTACAGAGCCGTGACGGCTGGCTGCTGCACCCCCTCAATGAGGAGCTGCGTAATGGCCAGGACGGCAAACTGCGCAGCATTCCAATCCGGCTGCTGTTCAACGAGCCTGACCTGAACTTTCGGGCTGACTACAGCCTGTTCGACCGCACCACTGGCCGACCTTTATGCGTCGGCAACGGCCTGACCTGCAAGCGTTTGACCGAGGACGGCATTCAGGCATTGCCCTGCCCTTCTCCGGATGGCTGCTCACTGGCGCAAGGCGGAGCCTGCAAGCCTTACGGCCGGCTCAACGTAGTGATTGGCGATGACGATCCGCTGGGCAGTTTTGTCTTTCGCACCACAGGCTACAACAGCATCCGCACTCTGGCAGCGCGTCTGCATTACCTGCAAGCCATCTCCGGCGATCGCCTCGCCTGCCTACCGCTGGAGTTGCGTTTACGCGGTAAATCCACCCGGCAAAGCCATGGCACGCCGATCTTCTACGTGGACATTACGGTACGCAATGGACTGCCCCTAAAAGACGCCTTACTGGCAGCCAAGCAATTGGAGGAAACCCGGCAAGCCGCGGGCTTTGACCAGAGCGCCTTGGATCACGCGGCCCGGCAAGGCTTTAACAATGGGGCATTTGAAGACAGCGAGGAGGACACCGGCGCCATCGTCGAAGAGTTCTTCCCCGCCATTGAAGATCAGCCCAGCGATGTAGAGCCAAAAGCCCAACCGGCAGCGCCTGCCAAACCCTCACTCGGTCAAAAGTTGGAGTCGCAAGCCACGCGGCACAACGGCAAGCCCACCGTCCAGTAACAGGGTTTCTCAGATCCCTCCGTTTTCTCACGCATTCGTACAGGAAGACCCACATGAAATATCACAAGCTCAGAGCCGGTGAAGATACCGGTACCTATGTTATGGAAGCCCCGGTCACCGAAGCTGACATCCTGCGTATGGCTCAACAACTGGCAATGAGTCGTCTGTCTAAAGGCCGGGCATTGACTGAGCCGAAGCAGGTCTTCAGCCACCTGCAAACACTGCTGCAGTACCATGAGCACGAAGTCTTTGCTCTTCTGCTGCTCGACACCAAGCACCGGATTATCGGATTTCAGGAGCTGTTTCGCGGCACGCTGGACGGGGCCAGCGTTTACCCAAGGGAAGTGGTCAAGATCGCCCTAGAGCACAACGCAGCAGCCGTGATACTGGTGCATAACCATCCTTCTGGAGATCCCGAACCCAGCCAGGCCGATCGCACGCTGACCACCACCCTCAAGAACGCCCTCAACATGATTGGCACACAGACGCTGGATCATATCGTTGTAGGCCACGAAAGCTGCGTATCGTTGGCTGAACGAGGTTACCTATAACGCCTAGGCTCACACCGCCCGATAGACTGCCCTTGGCTGATGCTAGGGCAGTCATCGGCAGGGAAACTCCCCTCACTTATTTTTTGTCGTGATCCAGCGGTTGTAGTCAGCTCCTGCTGCAGCCGAAACTATGACTTCCCGACGCCTAAGGGCATCCGCAGTCGGCCTAACTTTTTTCCTTTAGTCGTGCTGCGAACACAAATCAGAGTGCCTCTGCCTCTGCCTCTGCCTAATAGTCGTAAACCTACGAACAAGCGGCCGGGCCAATTCGCACAAAGGTCACACTAAATTCTTTGCACTGCCGATGCTGCTGGAGCCGATTCGCAAAGCTGAAGGCATCATTCAGCTCAAAGCGCTGAAAAACATCCAAGCCACGGCCAAGCAATATCTTCCAACCCGTGTCGGTTGTAATGTCTCGGTCATGCTTGGTGCCGCTGGTGTCGTAGGCCCAACTGAACTGGATGCCAACACCGGTGCAAGCATCAGCGATCTTCTGCAGGCTGTCGGTCTGACGATCACCATTGGAATCATCCTCAACAGTCACCACATGAACAACCACCTCATCTTCCGGACCTTGTAGCTTGCTAATGGTCTCCATCAGTTCCATCAAGTTGCGCAACTGGTGGAACATACGAAGATAGGGGTCTGTGATGATGATGCGCTTGGCACCTACCAGATAGGGACTGAACAACTTGTCAAAACTCAGTCCGCGCTGATTTTCGTGGAAGACCAAATGCTGCTCTTTCAGCACTGGTTCCATCGGCACAGGATTGCTTGGGCGTGAAGCTGGCCCTTGCATGGCTGGCGCTGCCTCGATAAGCGCCAAAGGGTCAGTGCCGACTTGGGGTAAGTCTGCAGTAGAAACTTCAGTCGCTCCCCTACGATGGTATTGATTAGGATACTCATCCTCTTCCAGAGTGCGCACCAAACGCTCCTGAGCATCCGCCCCCTGGTAGGCAAAACGAACTGCCGGATAGGTCGCGTCAATGCGTAGCAACTGATCCTTCACCCGCTTGCGCCCTTCAATAGCAGTGCGCAATACGTCTTCCACTTCGGCGTCTGTCGCCTCGCCATGCGGGTACAGGATCTTCATCAAACCAGAAAAGGTTTTGTTGATGCCATCGCGGTCACGCGTCGAAATATCGTCGGATAGCGTGAACTGTCCCTTGTAGCGATCTGAGTAGTCATGACTACGAAGCGAGCGCAGGATCTCGGCCAGGTAGTCCACCACGAAGCCGTATCCACTGGAGAACATCTCGCCACGGATAACATCCACTTCCCATCCGGGGATGTAGCTGTGAATGCGGTCGAGAAAGGCTGAATCGTGAAACTTTTCCGGCAGTGGGTCGAACAGGTCCGTGTGCTTAAGCATGTACGGTACGGTGTGATCGGTATTACCCACAAACACCATGCTGGCCTCAGCTCCGAGGGTTTCCACACCCCGCGAGAACGACTTGTTGGCCATGTAGTTCTTCATGATGTCCACCAGCGCCTTATCCACTCGCTTTTGCTTGCCGGCGAACTCATCGAATGCCACTACATCCCAGTAACCCACCAGACCGAGTTTACCCGTGCCGTTATGGACGAACAGCTTGGGAACTGTAACTTCGCCACCGGATATAAGAATGCCGTGGGGCGAGAACTCCGAATAAACGTGCGACTTGCCGGTGCCCTTCGGCCCCAGCTCGATCAGGTTGTAATTGCGCTCGCAGAACGGGATAAGGCGGATAAGCTGAGCAAGCTTATTGCGCTTGCCGAACATCTGCGGATTGAAACCTACGCTCTGGATCAGCAGGTCAATCCACTCATCAGTGGTGAACTGCTTACGTGCCTCCAGATAGCCGTCGAAATCAAAGCGGGAAATCTGAATTGGCTTTAGCGAGGCCAGAATCCAAGGTGAAGCAGACTTGTCCTCGGTGTATTCATACTCCACATCCGCAATACTCCAAACACCACCTACCAGCAGCTTCTGGTGAGACTTGACGGTGTTGGAGTCGATCAGCACTTTCTTGATGCCTAGGTTGGCGAACTCAGCCTCGTACACGTCATCCTTGTCGTTTAATGAGACGCTAATACGGTCAATAACCTTGTGCCGCCCCTTCTCCTTGATGGTCGAGCGCACCAGCCCAGCTTCGTTGCGGTGGACATAGTGCTTACGCAGGATCTCCTTGACGGTCTCAATACCGGTCTGGATCGTCGCTTCATCATTGGTCGCGCAGTACTGACCCAACAAGTACTCCAGTACATACGACGGCACGATGGCGTTGCCCTTCACAGCTTTGACCAAGTCTTTGCGCACCACTAAGCCGGCAAAGTGCTGGTTGATCTTGTCGTCGAGCTGACTCATTGGAGCTCCTGCTTAAAAATCAAATTCGCTGCTAAACGAGCGGCGAATGGAGTAACGCGCAGCTTTGTACCGTGTGAAGTGTGAAGTGCCTTCCACGGTCTCTTCAAGGAGCAGCTCCACCTGTTGATTGTTCGCCTCATCGGCCTTACGGCTGAGAATGAAACGCACCGGCAACTCCCGTTCACGCGGGTTGGCAGAGCTAAAGTCGAACAACAGCTCATGCTGATCGGATACCAGCTCTCCGTCCAGCGTGAACAGACCTGCACGCAACCGGCGCGACTGCAGTTTCTCGGTCACTGCCTCGGTTTGATAGAGCACCACGGCCAACTGCCCGGTAGTGATGGTCTTGCCACCGCCACCGATGAACTCCACCTCTACCCGACCCACATCGCTCTGGCGCTTCTTGTTAATGCGGATGACCGGGATCACAACCTCCTGCAGCGTGGCACCGCCATGCACAAAGCGGCTTCCAGAGCCCTTCAGCCGCAGACGGTTGATGGACTTGGGGATCTGCACCATGAGCGCACCCGTCAGGCCTAGTTGCACCGGGTTGAAGGTTTTAAAGCTGGCTCCTTCGCGCAAACCACGACCCAGCACAAAACGCCGGTCACGGTAGAGGACCTCATCACCCTCCGGCTCACTGCTGAGGAAATCGCTCTCCTGCAGCGGATGATTCTGGTAGATGAAGCCATGGTCGGCTGTAATAAGCAGGTTACTGGCATTGGCGTTGGTTAGCTTCTTGACCAGACGGATCAACTCACTAAGCGTTTCCTCAGCCGCCGCAAATACCCGTTCCTCTGTATCACGAGTGTCGCCGGTCTTATCGATCAGGTTGTGATAAACGTAAACCACCTCGTTGTCGCGCAGTAAGGCCCGAGAATCGGCCTGGTTCATCGCCAGTAAATCCTTGGCTCGTACCACCTGGGATGCTGGCACCCTGGTCGCCAGTATCTTGCCCCGGTTGACCGAGCCTTGAGCGCTCTGACCGTCCACTGTGGCATCGCCACTGTCGTTG
Source organism: Pseudomonas sp. 1912-s (assembly GCF_029269205.1). Lineage (NCBI taxonomy): Bacteria > Pseudomonadati > Pseudomonadota > Gammaproteobacteria > Pseudomonadales > Pseudomonadaceae > Pseudomonas > Pseudomonas sp. 1912-s. The sequence continues at coordinate 7,983 of NZ_JARIXR010000025.1, forward strand.
TCGGCCAGTTGCAAGCTGCTGTTGGGTAGTAGCGCCGCCATGCCGAGCTGGGTGTAACTCGGCAGCATCGACAGCATCGGCTCCAGATCAGCCTCGAAACGATCTTCCTGACGAATCAGGCTTTGCAGCTCCTCGCCTACCTCATAGCGGAACGCATCGGAAATCAGCACGCACACCTTAGTTTTGCGCTCCACAAAGGGCTGCACATAGCGGCTGAAGAAATTGCGCTGCAGCACAACGGGTGCGGCCTCCCAATACTGTGCCGTATCCACGTGGTGCTGCCAGCGGTCGTTAAGACGGCTCAGGTAGTTGTTGGTGTACAGGTTCTCAACCTGCTTAGCCAACTCACCCAGCAGCGAAGCCTGACCGGATTCACGCAAGTGATAGACGAACTTGCGGTAACGCTGATCCAGCCGGAACCACTGGCTGGCGTATTTTTGCACGCCATCAGTCAACGATTCCATTTGTAGCTGCGTTATGTCCAGCACCTGAATGAACTGCGCCGCATGCTCCAACGCCAGGTACATATCCTTGAAGCGCTCAAACCAGTGGCTCTGACGGCGCTGGCGCACCCACTGTTCCACCTCCTGAGCGGTCACTGTACGGGCCACCACGGCACGTACCAGCTCACTGAGGATTTTTCGGTCGATCAGCTCGAAATAATCCAGCTCCAGCAGGCTACGCCAGTCGAGGGTTTGCAACTTGTCGTCGATCTGCAGCACCACCGCGCACTGCTGAGACAGTGTCTCGAAACTCTGCTCATGCGAACGACTGTCCTTCCAGCGTTTAAGAAACACCAGCGCCTCAGCGGACAGTCGCGCCTTATAAGCCGGGTCGATCCCAAGCATGAAACAAGCCTTAAACAGCTCGATAACGAAATCGTGCAACCCTGGTTGCTCGGAGCTATAGCCATAGGCGCGCTTCAACTGCTCCCACAGATAAGCATTTAAGCCGCTGCTTTCGATTAAGTTGATTCGTACATCTTTGCTAGCGGCCAAATCACCCAGCAGATTTTCCAGGATCACATCCAGGCGCGGTTCGTTGCCGGCGCATACGGCAAGCATTTTGCGTTGCAGCAGGTTCTGCGAATCACCCGCCTCCAGCAACTTACCGAGTGCCTCGCGGCGCTTGGCGGACTCGAAAAACGACACATGCGCTTCGAGAAGCGGATAGCTGTCTGGCCCAAGCTCCAGTTCTGCCAGCCATAAGGCAACCTGATCTGTGCGGAAGCAATTGCCGCTGGCGAGCTGAACATCCAGCAGCCAATTCTGTAAATGAGGCGGTTCGGCACCTTCTCGGTAGAGCAGGAACTTTTGTTCGGGTAGCTCGCGCAGCAGGCGGTATTTCACGCCGAACTCATTGTTAGCTAGCTCGATCTTCTCGACATCCGGCAGCTCCAGCGTCTCAAAATCAGCGCGAAACTCCAGGCGCGTGTCATACCAGAACACTATGCGCTGCTTGTCGAACAGATTGCTCAGGGCCTGGGTGATCTTAGGATTGCTCATGCCATGGTCTCGATTTCTTCCTCTTCGTCCAACACTTCCACCGAAAGCGCTCCGCTCATCGCTACATTGCGGCGCAGCCGTTGCAGCAAGGCTTGCCGGCGCTTTTCACAAAACGACTGGAAGTCAGCAAAATGTAGGTTGTCGCTATCATCCAGCAGAAGATCAGCCGGCTTGAAGCCTGTGTGTTTCTCGGCCATCCACTCTATCAGCGACATATCTTTCTTCGAACGATTCTGCGAGGCGTTCAGCAGGTGCAGGTTGGCAATCGAGTTCCAATTAATGGGGCTCTGATAAAACGCCCTCAGTTCATCATCCTCTTTGAGGAAGGCTTGCTGTACGAGAGCTCCCTTATCAAAGGCGCTTTTCGGGTGTAGATGATCGATGTCCAACTGCAGGTTTTCATTGATCTCAGGGAACAGTAGGCTCAGCACAGAACGGCACCGTGCGTCGCCATGCTGGATATCAAGCAAACCTCTCAGATAAGCCTCATCAAAACGAAGATCCTTGTTGGTTGCGGTGAAGGCCACAATGATCTCATCTAAAGGGAACAGCCCCTTGTCCAAATGCTTGCTCAGCAGCCGCTGCATCTTGGTCAGCACACCATCTGCTTGCCCGCCAAATATCCCTCGCAACAGCACCATGTGTAGCCAGCGGGACAGCTCTAGCCGCTCCTCACGCAGGTAATTGATGTTGTTGATGGTTTGATACAGCGGCTTATCCCGAAAGGACTGCTTGTACACATAGAACGCCAACGGAATGACCGCGTTCTTGGCTCTCAAGGATTGGTCGTTCAGGCCGAGTTTGCGCAGTAATTTGAAGGTTTCGACCACACAAGCCCTGATTTCCGGCCACTGCTGCTGGATGACGCTGACCTGATCGGAGTCGAAGTTCCTGACTCGGAACCGCACATCAGCACCAATCAACATCAGACAGGTCTTGAGCACCCAGTCTCGACCAATTGAGAACTGCATCTCTGAGCTTTGCCGAATCTCGGTCACTAGTTCGTCGATGTCTTTCCGGGCATCCCCCTCCCAGTTAGCAATAGCAATCGACATCAACAAGTCCGAGAACGCCAACGGCGTACCGCCACTGTTGGTGCGGATGAATACATCCAGAACGTGATCAATGTCCTGGTTTTCCTCGTTGTAGAAGTGGATCACCTCTTCATGCCTGACGAGGTAGTAAAGGCGGGTCAACGCCCTGCGCGCAAAACTGTTGTAGGCCAGGCCATGCTTTTCAAGGTAGGGAAGCACCACCTCAAACGGAATCTCATCTACAGAGCGCACGTCAGGCAGGTTCAACACCTTGCCCACCTCAAACCAGCGCGAGGTAGGGTCATCGCTATACGCCGCCACCTGCTTCTCAGTCAGGAAACGGAAGTGATACTGGGCCATCGACTCGTTGTCATCACCGTCCAGCCCCTTTGCAAGATCCAGATAGAGTCGACGCGGCGGCAGCACTTGGTCGTTACGCGTATTCGGCCACCAGACACGGGGCTGCTTGTAGGCGTAAGTGCCCTTCAAACCGATGTAGATTGAGGTCAACCGCTGCTGTCCATCGATGACCGCCTTGAAGTCTTTGAAGTCGCCCTGCGTCGGGACATAGTCATTGGACTCCTTGAATCGCTGACAATAGTCGGTGAGAAAGCTGTAGAAGCGATACTTGTTCTTGATCTCCGGGCTCGTCACATCCCACATCATGAAGGTATTGATGGGGTACTCCCGCATTAGGGAGTCGAACAGCACGCAGACCTGTTGTGTTGACCAGACGAAGTTGCGCTGAATCGCTGGTAGAAGAAACGTCCGGTCATCGATGTTGCGTATCGCCTGGCGAATCGTGATCGCCTTTTCAAAGCGGCCTGCCATTTCAGTCTTCCTTGGCTTCCAGTCCAACAATTTTCTTTAACGCTGAGCCGAGCTTGAGATAGTTAACCTTGACGCCTTCGTCCAGATCCAGTGGCAGCTGTTCGGTTGCCAGTGGGTACAAGGTATCGCGCTCGTAGTCGTCCAGCTCCAACAGTTGTTTTTTGAGCGCTTCGATTTCCTTAAGGGCACGGGTCTTTTCGCCCTGGCTGGCGGAAGTGCTAATGCCGACCTGTTGCAGGTAGTCCAGGCGCGCGGCGAGCTTTTTGCGAAAATCGCGCAGATATTGCAGCACTACACTCACCGTATCCGTACGATAGCGGTGTAGGTAGATTAGCGCGCTGAAGGTGCCTTTGGAGCTGGCGAACAGCCAATAAATGGGGCGTTTTTTGTAGCGCTTCACATGGTCAATGTAGAAGTCCTTGATGAAGTACTTGCGCACATCCTTACCCAACGACTGCTCGATAAAAGCCAGATTGTCCTCGTAGTGCTGTTCACCAAAGGTCACGCGCAAGAAAGTGCGGAAGCGCTCGGTGACATCGTCAGCAAACCACTCGCCATCAAGCAGCGGAATCACATTGTCCTCGTCCGGCATAAAACGCGGTTCGGGGATCTGACGCAGATACTCAGCCAGCGTCTCGCCCTGATTGGCCAACACAAGCCCCGGCTTGTCGAGGCTGTAGCGGCCAAACATGCAGCCCACGGCGTAGCTAAGAAACTCAGCCATCGTGTCGGCCTGTAACAGCTCCTCCAGCGCAGCCTCTGTCTTCGCGCCTCCATAGCGATAATGCGGGTTGCAAGTCAGGGTGATTTCTCTGAGATCAACCTTTTTGTCCAACTCATTCTGCAGCCCGTAGGCCTCGATGAAAACACGGTTGTTTTCTTCTTCGAGTCGCTGCATTTCCAACACAGTTTCCCGCCATTGAGCACGCAGTTTTTGGTAGGTGGCGTTGATAGTGGACTGGCGAAAGCTAGGGACTAGCAGTGGCAAAACTGTGAAGTCCCAAGAAGTTTCATAAGAGTCCCAGTCCTTAGAGGCAAGCGAGACTGCCTGTGAGGCTGTAATACTCGACAGCTCTTTTGATTTGCCAAATGAAACAGGCACCTTTCCGAGAGGTCCTTCGTGAAAATCGAGTGTGGGGCTAAATACGGCAAGCGCCCTTTCTATAACTTTTGAATTCGTGATTGCCAACAAAGGCATCATGTCGGATGGCTTCTTTGGAAAGCACATTGAACCTTTTGTTTCAAAAATAAACCCATTCGGGCTGTATCTCATTGAAAAAACAGGCGCAATACTTGACCAAGTTAATCCAGCTTCAAAATATCGGCTAGCGTTTTTAATGATGCGAGTGGGTGCCCCGTAGAGTTCTCCAGCAAACTCAAAAAGCTCTTCACCGTCATTTTCCCAATTAACAACATAATCGTTGTTTCCATACCACCGCCTAAAAGTTCCACCTTTAGTGCAAGGAAACCATTTTCCACCAGATAATTTTGATGCCTCCCGGCTTTTGCATTTAAATATCAATCTGTCACTGGACACTTCATGCCAAAGTCGCAAAAATCTATTGTTGTCGCTCGTTTGCAGTCCAGCGCAAGGCGAAGCTATGTCCGATAGCTTTTCGGCGGATGAGAACAGCTCCAAAAACGTTGAGCTGAGCCAATAAGCGACAGGCGAACCCGGAACCTTATTGAAATCAACCGCAGAAGCCCGATAGATGTAGTGTGCAACCTTTTGCTCGGCGTCTGTAGAATGGTTACTCATTGTTGCTCTCCATATATTGCTCTTGAGCTGGCGCATCGATCCGCTGCCAGTCAACCGGATGTTCGACCGTCGAGCCATCACTGCATTACCCTGACCACACCGCCCGGAAATCCAGGTCTTCCGATTTGGGACGGTAATATTCGGGCAACTCGTTCATCTGTACCAGTAACAGCAATTCCGAAGCCCGGCTGAGCAAAATGGCGTGAAGGGTGGCTCCAGTTTGAGCACCAGCTCCTGGTCACGGTCTTTGCGGATGCGGTCCATCAGGTAACGGCTGAACTGGGTTGGATGGTGGCTGTGGAGACTGATCATTGGACAGCCTGCCTTTCGTCGACGGCCTCAACTAGCGCCAATCGCTTCAGCGGCCAGTTGGGGAACTTTCGATTCCATGACTCCACCGACAGCACCAAACAATCTGCAATATGCTTGCGCCGCCACGCCTCGAAGGACTCCTCCCGAATATCGGCCAGCAGTCGATCCTTAAATCCCATCAACAATGACTTCTGGACGTTGGGATCGAATGCATCCAACCCCAGCAGAACTACATACTTTAACGGCTTTTGGTCACGCTCCATCAGATGCAGATAAAGGTAGGAATCGCGTGCTTTGGGGGTGAGCTCCTGCGATAGCACGGAGTTGTCCCTCAGCCGTTTCAGATAGGCATTACGCTCCTTGTCCCGGCTGCGCGAATGTGATGGATCCTTGATTTCAACCATTAGAATATCGTGATCACGTTCGATCACGATATCGACAAACTTCATATTTACTGGCAGCTTCACCCCCTGTTTGTCGAGTTCGCTCCAACGTAGCTCATCAGGAAATCGGAACTCCAGTTCAGCGGTTTCTTCAGCGCGGAAAATCTGCATCAAAGATCTCCCAGCGCACGGTCGACATCTGCGTCATACAGCTCAGCAAAGGTGTTACTGATAGCACTACGACCAATAATGCTGTAATCATCAAGGCTTTCGCTTTGAATATTATTAGTGGATTGGTTGCGATTCAGGCAGTGAAAACGCACATGGTCGCCCTTACTTCGATCCATAAGTAGATCGAGCCACTTGAGCAGCACATAGTCATGCGTCGCCAAAATCACCTGCTGGCCGTTACGGGACAACTCCAGCAGGATCTCTACGAGCAACTTCATGAGTTTTGGGTTGAGGTTTGACTCAGGCTCATCCCACAGTAGTGGACCACTGACACCAGGATTAAGAGTGCCATTTATCAACAAGCGCTGGAGCATGCCGACCTTACGGAAGCCTTCGGCGGTCATACCGCTTGAAATCATTACAGACTTTTCAGGAACGAATCGTGTAGTGGCTTTTTTAAATGTTTGTGGGGCTTTTGTTTCAGAGCTACTTTTCCCCAACTTTTCAATATACGTTCCTGACTGGAAACAAAATCCCCCGTTTTCCAGTTGATAGCGACCACCAATCAGATTGGCCAACATGGGCACAATGCTGTCAAAGCGTGGATCTAAATTGACCTTCGACTCTGGATCATCCACCCCCTCACGCAACAACATCTGCGCCAGATCCAGATAACCGTCATCGAAGATCAACTCGACTGTGCGTTGATCATGATTGGCGTCGGTCATACCGCGCACCAGTGACAATACTTCTTTGGTGGGTACAAATATCGGCTCAGCCCGATAATTGGCGTACGCTACATTGGTGTTGACGGTGGCTACGTCTGCGGAACCGTTGAAGGCCAGTGAAATTTCTTCACCTAACGAAAAACATGCCTTCAGTTGCGCATTGCCACGCACACCAGGACGGCGCATGGTGCCAAGCTTGTTATCCAATGGCATTAGAAGCCGAACCAGTTTACGAGTAAGGCTTTTCGCTAGCCCATTACCTTCGGCCGTCGACTGCAGAACACCGCCCGTACATAGAGCATAAACTGCTTTAAGCAGCTGGGTTTTACCGTTGCCATTCTCGCCAATGATCACGTTGATCTTGGGGGAGAAATCAATGGCTAGGTCAGTGAACGCAGTGAAGTTTGTCAGCTCCAGGCGAGTAATCATCGAATGGCCTCCAGGAGCATCGCGGCCTTCTCCGCTTCAGAGTTGCCACTCACCAGCCGCAGATACGCGCCCTTGTATTCAGGCTTGTGCTGGTTCTCCAGTACAAAGGCCGTGGTTGAGACCACCTCACCACCGATGCTGTCAAACGCCCGTGCGCCCAGATGAGCCATTGATAAAATGGTGTTCTGGCCCAATATGCGAGCGCGTAAGGACTCGAACGACGATAGAAACATCCAGCTTTGCATGGTGATCATGGCCACTGCCCCGGCAGGCAGGGTCAAGTCAAGATTGCGCTCGATAAACATGGCAAACAGGTCTGACTTGCTACTAGGGTAGTTTTCCTTGGCCCAGGCTCCCAGCGGTCCATTCATGCCCTTTCCACCCATATACGGCGGGTTGGCGATCACCACCTGGTAACGAGGGCTTAAAAAGTCTGCCATGCGCAGTACCCGCAGTACCTCGGCGTGGGTTCCGGCTAAGAACAAGTTACCGGCTATGTCCTTGGCTTCCAGCACAGGTAGCACGTTCCGCACACTTATGAGCTTGGGGCGAATCAGCGAACCGAAGTTGTCCGCCTCCTCAAATTGCTTGAGAGTTTCGCGCAGGTCGAGGGTGAACAGGTCGCGCCCCACGGCCGAGAAGTATTCATCCAGCTCGTCGTGGCTGAACGCTACGTTTTCCAACACGCAGATGTTTGGCTTGATGGCCTTATTGAAAAAACGGCGCTGCTTGCCACGGGCCTTCATGGTCAGGGCAAAAGCGGCCAGCTCCCCAGCCCGCTCGTCCAGCTCGATGCCATAGAGATTGTGAGTCAGGATTTTCTCGGAGATCTCACTGGGGTCAGTACCCACTTCTTCATAGATGGAATAAAGCAGATCAAAGGCATAGGTCAGCATATGCCCGGAGCCACAGGCCGGGTCGCAGACCTTAATGTCTTCGGGGCGAATGATCTTGAGGAAGTTTGTTTCCTCAGCCTCGGGCTTGATGTAGTAGTCCATCTGCCCAACCAGCCCCGAGCCGGGGTTGTTGAGCATCCACAGGCGACCCAAGGAGTTTTCCACCAGGTAGCGCACGATATAGTGCGGGGTGAAAAGCTGGGTGGCGGCCGGAATATTCTCCGAGGTGATTTTCCGTTTCTTCTTTAGGTCCTCGAAGACCAGGTCTTTCTTTTCCGAGATGTAAAACTGGTATAGCCAGCCGATCACTTCAACAATAGGTTGTTCCACCCCGTCGCGATTTGTTTCCTTGCAAGTATCAGGCGTCATCGCTTCGCGGGTGTAGGCCAGTACTGAGTTGCCCGAGAGCAAATCATCCGGCATCAACAGTTCGGTGTAATCGGCGATACGCTCAAATAGGTAAGGCATAGCGCTGTGAAAGCTGTTGCACTCAGCCACTACCAGCAGACGATAGGCTTCCTGCTGCGGATCGTGGCTGGGTGTAGTGCCACTGAGCAAGGCCTGGATCTGCTGGCTGACTTTCTCTGGCACGCGATCTTTATCTATATGCCCAGCTTTGGCCTCGGCCAATATTTCAGGCTGGAACTGGCCTTCGTCAGCGGGCGATACCACGCGGATGCGAGTGTAGGCATTCACGTCCATAAAGCGCAGCGCGCAGAAGCGGTTAAACCAGGTGTAGGCAACCTTGTCGATCAACTGCCCACGGCTGGTTGCGGCGATCTGCTTTTCCAGCTGAGCCACGGCCTGCGGATTTTCACGGCGGGCGGCGCTGCTGGCATCCAGCACCAGAGCGAGCTTCGCACCGACTTGCTCCAGCAGCAGACGGCGGGCTTGCTGGGCGAACTTCTTGAGTTTGCTGGTTTCCATTTCTCTTCTCTTTATGGGCTGACTCGATCATTTGCATGGTGTGACGCAAATGATCGAGGCCACTTGTCCGTTTTAGATCTGCACGCGGTTGCCGGCCTGGATTTCCTTTAGCCAGGCTTCGCGCTGCTGCTGCAAGTAGTCATCCAGCTCGGCCTCGCTGGCCAACCAAGGCTTGCTGTAGCCCACCTTGATGGTGCGTGCGGGTACGAGACGCAGATCGGCCACTTTGGGCAGCTCTGCGCTTGGTGGCTGTGGATAGTCGATGTCCGGCTTGTCCGCTGTCGGTTGCGGCGAAGCAGGCGGCATTGGAGTGGGTGCTGGCTTAGGGTGTGCAAGCCGCTCCAGTTGGAGTAGCAACTGTGCGTATTGATTCTCCTCAAAAGTACGCAGCTGATCGCGGATCATGGCGATGCGCTTTTGCCCTTGCATTGATTGCCGAGCCTCAACAAAAGATGCGCCAAGCTCGGCCTGCTGTTCGTTCTTAAGGCCGCTGTATTCGTTAGTGCCCTGCAGACGCAGTTCCAACTCAGCAAGCCGACTGATTGCAGTGCTCATTTCGCTGGCAAGCTGGTTGGTAATGGCTTCTTGCAGGGCCTCCAGTTGCGGTCTGGCCTGCTGCAGTCGGTTGCCCTGCCAGGGTTTATTCTCGGTGAGTAACGCCTTGATGGCTTCAACCTCACCTGTGGCGACATAGGCAAAATTATCTTCCTGGTCCTGTACCAGTTGGCGCGCCTGATCGTAAATAGTTTTTTGCGGACTACCCATAAAGCGGCGCAGAGGCTCAATGATCTGCTCCTTGCTGTCGAGCATGGCATCGGAGGCACGAGACAGGTCGGTAAGGAACCAGCTGGCGTTTTTGCTGGCGACTTCCTTGAGGGTGGCCATTACGCCATCCAGTACACTGAGAAACTGATACTGGGCTTTTTGCCCGTGCAGGTCGGCCAGTTCGATCTCCAGCTCTTTGATGGCATCGATGGTTTCTCGCGCCAAAGCGCGAGCTTCGTTGCTACTGGCCGGGCGGTCGAAAAAATCGGCAAAAAACTCTTTGAGATGGCGGACCTGGGAGGCGCTGAACTCAATTTGTGGCTCTAGCACCAGGCTGGTGTGGGCGTTGGTATTACGCAGGCTGCGCTCCAGGTTGTCGCCTTCCAGTGGGTTGCTGTCTTGCCGCACTTCCACCTTGCTACGGGCGCAAAGCAAGGCGAGGTTGCAGAGAATTGCCGCGTAGTACCAACCGTAGTTTTTGCGCTCAAAGCGTTCCAGCAGCGTTTTGACCGTAGTGCGCACACCGCTGCGGGCGTTGCTCTGGATATAAGCCAATAGCTCCTGTTCCGGCTCGGTCAGGCTAGTGACATCGTTGCCCAGTAAGCCGTCCTGTGCCTGGCGCAGGTATTTGCCGATGTCGTTTTCACTGAACGGCACATCGCGCAGCATGCGCAGGTTCGGGTAGGTCGTTTCGATCAGCAGATAGAAACCCTTGAGAATACGGGTCTGACCGTCGCTGCCACTGGCGTCCACATCGGCAGCGTTGATGATCAGATGGGCCTTGCCGAGCAACTCTTTGGCACGATCTTGCAGGTCGGCCAGACGCTCAGTGTTCTGGAAGCCCTTGGCATCGATAATGCGCTTAACCGCTTCCTGCTGGGTGCTGCTGTTCTGGCGGATGTATTTCTCGGTGCGCTTGTGCAGAGTGAGATCCTGCATAAAGCGGGCATCGGCCGGCAGCACCACGCGCAGCTCATCGCGGCCCATGCTCTGCATACGCTGAACCATGAGGTTGTCGAAGTTGTCGCTCAACGGCGTGACGATATGGATGGCCAACTCAGACTCGCGGCTGAGAGAGCGGTCATCCATCTTGCGCGTGTAGGCGTAGTCCTGGCCGTTTTCATAGCGGATCTTGCGTTGTTTGATCACGCCGTCGAACAGCAGGGTTTCCAGCTCCTTGATGACATCGGCGGACTCGATCTCAGTGCTCTTGATCTCTTCCTCGATGTCCTTCTCTTCGTCGGTCAGATACTCGTAAAGCTCACCATTACGCTGGATATAGGTTTGCTGCTCCAGCAGATTGAGCGCCACCTCCAGCTTTTTGCGCTGCACGGGTACGTCCTCACCAAAGCGCTCCCGCATCAGCACGCTGAGGTTGCGCAGCGTAGCTTTGTACTCCTTGACGTACTTGACCAAAAACAGTGCCTTGAGCACACGCACTGCATAAGGGTCACCTAAGTGGTGCTCGGCGGTGTTGATGGCGCTCTGGATGGCGCTTTTCAGTGCGCCACGGATACCTTCGAACATGCGATCGAAGGTGGCCAGCTGACCGACTGGCTCGTTATCGATGGCCATGGCCACTTCGCGAAATACGCCGAGCATGGAGCGCTCGCCCACCGAGTTGGCCTTGCCCTCAAAGCCGTTGTGCATGGATATTCCACGAATAGCCGACTGGAACAGCGGGAACTGGTACGGCACGAATGGGTAGCAGTAGGTGAAGTGCTCCAGATCGCGGAAGTTCTGATAGTGCTGGCCGCCGTCGGCAAACTCGAAGAGGGTTTTGAAATTGTTGAACTGTTGTTCGTAGACGGTTTTCAGCAGCTCCGTACCAGTATCGTTCTTGGTCAGCAAGCGCTTCTGGATCACCTCAGCCACGTCGGCACTGGTTAGCTTGAGGCGGTTGGCAAAACGCGCCTGGACCCGAGAAAAGTCGTTGCTTTGCTGCTTGCTCATGTCACCCATCACGGAGTCCATATCCTCCTGTGCGGTGACGATAATCCACGCCCTACCCTGGCACTTGGTGGCCAGGCTCTCCGCCACGGTCTGCAGGTTGGTCATGAGCTTGGTGTTATCGGCGATGTACTGGCCGACCTCATCGACAAAGAAGTTCAAGCGAAAGTTGATCGGTTGCTTATCCAGCCATTCCTTGACCTGGTTGCCGAAGTCTTCAATGGAGACACTGTGCTGGGCACGGTATTTGTCGAGGATACCCTTGGCCAGTGCCAGGTCTTCGCCAGTGATCTGAGCGTAGGCTTTGGCGATGTTACCTGCCTCCAGCAGCGCCTGTTCGCGACCACGCTCCCAGGACTTGTTGGCGATGCTCTGGTAGGCATCCTTGAACGGGCGGAACATTTCGCGACTGTCCAGATCGCGCTCAAACTGGGCGATATACCCCTGTTTACCGTAGTAACCGCACATTTCGTTAAAGACTTTGACAAACACCGAAAGCAAGGCATCGATCTGAGTCTTACTGATGATGTCGGCTTTCTGGTCGATGTTGAAGAGGATACTTTTCGACGGGATGGCGACAGCTTTCTTGAGCTGAGCGCGCAGCAACTCATCGTCATCCTTGATCTTGGGCAGGAAAATATCCAGTGCGGTACTGCCATCGACTCGGCGGTTTTCCAGCAATAAGGCAAGCATTTTCAACAGGTGCGACTTACCCGAGCCGAAGAAGCCGGACACCCAGACACCGTTGGCATGGTGGTAGTCGGTGTAGGCATCCAGGAAATGCTCCAGCCGTTTGGCAACTTCGTCAGTGAGTACGTATTCGCTCAGCTCGTTGTACAGGCTGGTCTCGTCGTCAGCTTTGATGACGCCTTCAATCGGCCGGCCGACGGAGTTTTTGAAAATGCCATTGAGTTCCATTGACTGCTTCCTTACACCTGAGACTCGAAAATATTGAATGCGCGGTAATACTTGTCATCGTGTAGCAAACCGAACAACTCCAGCGACGCGCCCTGTTCTAGCGAATGCCGATACTCGCCGGGGAAGAACATCACTGTGGGCTTGTTCTTGGCCGTGCTTTGCAAGTTGTTGAGTACGTTGTGCGAGCGGATATAGGGAAACACTTCTCCGATGCCGGAGAGAAAAAGAATGTCGTAATCCGCCTGGGCAATCCGTTCGCCAATAGCTGGGATCAGGTGCTCCTTGACGTCCAATACACCCTGCAAAAGTTCCAATAGGCTGTCTTTTTCTACATCAGACTCAACCGCGCGGATCTGCTCCCACAAGCTGATCCCCTCGTCACCGCCCTCACGAGCCTTTAAGAGATCGATGGTCAGGTCATAGAGACTGATTTCCAACACCTTCACGCCACGTCCCTGCAGACAATCGACACGCAAACCAGCCAGCGTATTGACCAATTGCCGCTGCATGCGTCGTATCTCAAAGGCTTCAGCAGCCTTGAATTCGCAGATATAGAACGGCAGATCGTTATTCAGCCCCTTCATTTCCAGAAAGCGCCGACCACTCATGACACTCAATAGATGCTCAAAGCGAGCTGCCAGCGGCTGCTGACTGATTTTCTGACTCATTGCAGCCACCTTTTAATTTCATGGTCAGTTGCCGGAAATATCATCAATTGCTCGTTACCGTCGTGGACCAGTAAATGGGCCAGCGCTGGAGTTATCAACGCAGGCTGAATCTGGTGCTGTGCGCTAATCAAGTCGGCATCTCGCAACATGCGGAACAGATTTTGCCGCAATTTGCTTTGCGTGGACGCAGCCAGTTCATCCAGTTCGACATGCCACAAAGCTTTGGCATTGAAGAAAGCATCGTAATCGCTTGTCGTGAGTTGGCGGCGCATGAGCAGGTAATGCTCGCGCAGAACTTCGCGTGCGAAGTCTCGAATGAAAGCGTAGCGCCGGCAAGTTGCAGCCCACAGGAGGTAGGCTTGCTCGCGCAGGCTGCCGTCCACCAAGAACTCCAGCTCCTTTGGATCCAACAGTTCTAGACGCGCGATCAACTCCTTACTGATACGTGTCGCAGCAGCTGATGTACGAACTTGTAACAGGTTCTCAGCACGCACCTGCTCCCGTGTTTGCTTCCAATCACGCAGCGCTAGATAGCGCTCCACAACCAGCGGTGCTTGCTGCAAAAAAAGGCCACCTGTGGTGAAAGAAAGGCGATAACGTTCAGCCATCACTTTGCGCCTGTTGCGATTCGTCACTGGCTCCGCCAGCTTTGACCCAGGTATCCACCTCAACCTTCTGGAACTTCCACAACCGACCGACCTTATGGGCTGGCATGCTGCGTTTGGCGATCCATGCATAAACGGTGTCCTTGCTGACGCCGAGGTGTTCAGCAATTTCATCAACACTGTGCCAACGATCAGTCATAGCTAAATCTGCCAATAAAAAAACCTGCTGATATTAGCCGTTTTTGTCGGTTTTAATAAGGTTAAAGCTGCGTATCAGGGTAAATTCCTGACAAATGCCTGCGCCACTTCAAGATGCCTTCGAAGGACATCTTCGCGAGTTTGCTTTGGTAAGCCTACGAAGCGAGTAACTCAGTAGCGAAATGAAATGCGTCGCCATCAGATCCCTCACCCGCCGGGATACATCTGCTCGATCAGATGATCGAACTCTCCGCCATACCCACAGTAATCACGTGGAATACGCTCAATATCCTCCGCAATCTTCACAATCACCTCACGCAACTCCAATTGTTCGAACCATCGAGCAGGAATCACCGCAGCACCATATTGCCCCCCCAACAGTTGTCCGGCGATCAGCCCGATACTGTCGCTGTTGCCACCGTGATTCACAGCCGTGATCACTCCCTCCTCGAAGGAGCGAGCCGCGAGGGCGCACCACAGGCCAATAGCCAACGCTTCTTCGGCGACCCAACCGCCCCCGAGCTCACCAATGCGTTGCGGGGTGGGCTGATAGCCTTCGTAAAAGAAGAACAGCACACGCTCGATGAGCCTGCGTGTTTCTTCCAACCCGGATTTCTGCCCATACCTGGCCAAGCTTTGAGTGACGGCATGCTCCAGGCTGTCTTGCCGATCGACAATGCGCTGGAGAAAATCGGCAAACAACCCAGCAGCTAGATAGCCCGTAGGGTGCCCGTGGGTTAACCGCCCAGATTGGCTAGCATTTTCAAAGGCATTGGAAAAGAACGCACAGGGCGCGACACGCATCACAGCACCACAGCCTTTACTGTTGTTCTCCGCGACACCCCCCTGCCGCGAACTGGCCGTGAGTGCACCTATACAGGTTGCGTCAGGGGCGCGGCGAGACCAGAGTTCCGGTTGTTTGATCAGCCATCCGTCTCTACTGACCGGCATCGCCACAGGGTAATCCTGGGTTATCAGCCAGCGCAGCAACGCATGGTGAATAATGCTAGGAACGTGGCAAATCCCTCGTGAGCTGCTGCGCACAAAAGCACGCAGCAAACCGTCTGCAGTGAAAAGCATCAACTGCGTGTCGTCGGTTATAGCACCGGTGATACCGTACGCCGGGGTAAAATCTATAATTCCCTGTGGACCGAACTTAGCTTCGATTGCAGACCACTCGAGAAACTCCACTGGGGCGCCTAACGCATCGCCGACGGCGCCACCCAGCAGGCAGCCTTTGATCCGTTCAAGTCTGTTCATATCCTTTGCCCTTATCCCTCTGCTGGGATCAATTCCTGCAAAATCACAAGCTTTCTTTGCAACTGCTCGATGTGCGCTTTCTCAGCGCGTAGCGCCGAGCGCAGTTCCCGGTTTTCCATCTCCCAAATCCGTACCCAGCGCTTGTCCTTTTGACAGCCAAGAGCCATTTGCCAGAGCTCCCGCAACTTCAGGCACTGCAGCACAAGCGTCAGCAGGATTGCCCCCATCATCACCAATGCACCTGTCGAAACAGCATCCGACATTGTCATGTCCACATCCTTTCGTGAGTTCGATTGAGCTCGAAGACAGATCAATGATATGTAGTGTTTTACGACAGGTATAGAATGTAGACTTATACAGGTAAAGTATTCACGCATATGGAGCGGTCATGAAACGCAAGCAAGACATCAAGCAGGTTCGTTGGGATCTGGCACTTCGTTATCGCTTGATCGAGACCGTCGCCTGGTGGGAAGGCCGGCTGACTACGGTGCACCTGATCCAGAGCTTCGGGATCAGTCGTCAGCAGGCGTCCAAGGACATAAACACTTACATCACCGAACATGCGCCTAAAAACCTTACATATGACAAGCAGCTAAAGGGCTACGTCCCCAGCAAACAGTTCAAGCCACTGTTCATCGACGACAGCGCCAGCGCTTATCTTCACCTGCTGAACCAGACCCATTCCCGTGCGCCGCATGTGGAAGGGTTGGCCTTGGCGTATGCCCACACCATGGTGCTAGAGGTGCCGGACCGGACGATTCGACCTGAAGTATTGCGTCCCTTGCTTAAGGCATGCCGCGACAGCGAGGTTATTGAAGTCGCATACGTTTCACTCGCTAACCCGGCTCCAGAAACTCGCTTGATTGCACCACACACACTGATTTACACCGGTATGCGTTGGCATGTACGGGCGTATTGCGAGAAGAATCGTGAATACCGGGATTTTGTGCTGAGTCGTCTGCGCGGCCAACCGGAGTTCGAACGCAAGACCGAGAATCTCATCGACGAGGATGAAGACTGGAACACCAAGGTAGCCGTGATCATCGAACCCGACTCAAGGCTCAAGCCAGAACAGAAGGCAATCATCGAAGCGGATTTCGGCATGGAGGATGGTGTGCTGGTCATTCCGACACGCCGCGCCTTGGTCAAGTATGTATTGCAACGTTTTCAAATCGATCCGAAAAAGCTCGACCCCAAAGCGGCGGCGCAGCAGATCGTGGTGAAGAATCTGGATGAGTTGAAGCCTTGGCTTTATGAGTGACTCAACCCGGCATTTTAATTCGTGACGCACTGCATCACGAATTAATTGAACCTCCGAGATGGAAGAATAATAGGCATGACTCTGGGCTCTCTGGAAGCATTCGCCCCGTCCTATGTCCGGAGCGAATGTTGAGATGAGATGCGTTAATGACCAGATCAGTCTTGCGGGCGCAGTTCAATCAGTGCCTGTTCGAACAGAATTCTATCGTTCTCTGCGGCCTTGTCTTGTTGCACCAGAGCCTGGCTTTGCGCGTCGATCCACTCATCCATAGGTTTGAACACCTGCTCAACCACCAGAGTTATTTGGAACTGGTAGGCCTGACGCAAATCGTGGACAAACGAACTGGCAGAGTCGTCGATGGCTTTGGTACGACGAGCTTGCGCTGCCTTCTCCGCATTCTCTGTACGAATAGCCTGGTAGATGTCGTACAACGCCACGCCGACCTGTACCAAAGGCCCCGCCCAGCGACCCGCTGTACTGGCCCAGCGTCCCATGGTCTTGGGGCCAATACCTTTGAACAGTTTGGGCAGAAACTCTTTTCCTAGCTCCAGTGCCGCTTTCACTCCCTGTTCAGTCATGTCCTTGACATTACCCATGGGGACTTTCTTCAAGGCATCCTTGATGGCTGGCGACAGGATGCTTTCACCAGCATCCTGCGGCGCATCCAGATCCGCATTCAGCATGGCGTCAGCGTGTCGGAGAGTGGACTCGGCCAATTTCTCACCGATTTCACCCAGGCTCTGCTGAGTCTTGGGCAGCTCGTACTCCAGCGTGCGCATCAGTTTGTCGCCCAGAGACTGGACAGCGTCTGCCGCCCCCTCTTCCATCGCCTGGTTGGTGTCCCCCCTGACTTGTCCTTCTGCTACTGAAGTAATCAGACTGACAATTGCCTGCTTTGCGCTACGACAATCGCGATCCAGGTGATCGTTCAGGCATGCAGTCAGACGGCTGCGCTCGTTTTCAATCTGCAGTTTGGCTTTCGTCAGCGCTTCAGCCTGACGGTCATTGCCGGCCTGCACCAACCGCAAATTGGCTTGTTCGATCGCAACCACCAAGTCTTTGCGACAAGCCGCGAAGATTGTCCCGGTGTCGCTTTGTTCCAGGAAGTCGCCCAGCGCCTCCTCCAAGTCAAGAATGCCGCTGGCGCCTATCAGCGGCGCCTTGTCCTCGAGTCGTCCTTTGAGGGCGCTTCTGGCATTGACCCATTGCACCGGGACCTTGTCCAGAATGTTTTCAATACCGCGCTCACTCGCCGCACGTTGCAGATGAATGCGCAGGCGATCGGTGATGCCGACATAATCGCGATCGCCGACCGTAATGCCTGCCTTGTTGTTGACGATGAGCATTACCCGGCGCTCTGAGGCGACGATATCGACCAACCGCTCCCAGGTTTTCGCTTCGTCGGTGGCACCGCCTGCAGCGACCACGAACAACACAACTTCGCTATTGTGCAGTTGGTTCTCAGCCACCTCTTCATGCTCAATCGGTGCGTCGATGCCAGGTGTGTCGAGCAGCGTGTAATTGCCCCAGCGGTACTCAGTTACCGCGGCCGTTTCCGGTCGATCCGCCATCTTGGCATCTGCCCGCCCCATCAAGGCATTGAGCAGGGTACTTTTGCCAGCGTTGTAGTTGCCGTAGACCATGATTCGAGGGTGTAACTGCTCAGCCTTGGTCTGCAACCGGGCTCCCAGCTCATCACGTTGTTGTTCGGACAGCCAACGGCCCAGCGGGGTGCTGACCCGTTCATAGGTGTGGATAACCCGTGCGAAGTCAGGCAATGCCATGGGACAGCTCCTTTTCGATTTCCTGAATTTGAGTAAGCGTGTGCTGGCGCATCTCTTTTAATGCGCTGTGGAAGTTTTTCAACCAGTCGGCAATGTCGATAAAGCACAATTGGTCCAGTTGCTCATACAGGACATTCAGCCGGTTCTCGGCAAGCTCAAGCAACTGTTCGCGGGTCCCCAGTGAAACTTCGTCGCGGTTGTCGCCCACAGCCACTTCGATTTCTTCAGTGGTATTGAAGTATTCGCCCGCTGCGCCCCCAGCCTTGTTTCCCGCCCAGGCTCCAAGTGCGCCACCGATCAGGCCACCGATGACCGTCCCCACACCTGGCATAATCAAAGTGCCTAGAGCTGCCCCACCTTCAGCGCCCCCCCAGGCACCGAATCCTGCCCCGCCGGCCCTGCCGAATGACTCATTGCGGCGGGAGTCGAATTTGATCTTTTCAACGCGCTCTGAAAACTGAGGGGCCTCTCGGGCGACAGGTCCAACCGCCTGGTCGTGAATTTCAATGTTTTCGAATTTCTGGCCAATCGAATCACACAGTTCGCTGGCGTAATGCTGGAAAGCATGATCGAGCAATTTACGGCAGGCTTCAGAAAAAGCCTGGTCGTTCATCGCATATTGATCGGCATACTTTTCGATCTGACCCGGTAATTCTTTTCTGAGCTGACTCAGAATATGATCGACGCTCAGCTTCAGGTCCTTACGCGCGGCGCTCAGCCCTGTTCTGATATCAACCAGCTCTTTTTCCAGCTGATCCGTCGATTCGACCAGCTTGATGCAGAACGCCTGCAGATTCTTTAAGGGTGTCTGGCGCTTGAGGGCGAGCCCACTGGAACGGGCTATGTTGCCAATATCTGCGGCGAAGTCGGCCAGCCCACTGTCCTGCCAGCGTTGCGCCTGCTCCTGGGTGCCACCTTCCTCGGCATAACGCACCGAAATCGAGTGAATATTGATTTGATTCAGGAGCGATTGTGCTGATGGGTCAATCTTGGCCAGCTCCGACCCGACGTAACCAATCTGGTCATCACGATCGGATCGCGCCTTCATTACCCGTTGGTTAACCAAGTTACCCAAGTCATCAACATCCTCCTCAATCACATCGCTGCCAGTGATAAGCACCATGAGGTTTTTCTTTTTCTGGAGCAGCCCGACGACCTCATTCATATCGGAGTGCCGGCCAGGACTGCTAGAGTTGCTCAGGAATACGATCAGGTCGGCACACGCGACATAGTCGTCGGCCAACCGGCCGTTGACGCTGTTGACCGAGTGAACCCCCGGGGAATCGACCCAGGTCATGCCCGGCAACCTGAAACCCTGGATAGAGCTGGTCGCTTCCACCACGTCGACGCCAAAGCATCGCTGCTTGCTCATCAACTCTGCGGACATGGTTTCTGCAGTCCCGGTACTTTCGCGCCAGAAAAACTCGGGGCGAGGGGAAGCGCTGTCGATCAAGGCCGCGTCCGGAGCAGAGTTCCCGTAGGCGAGATAATTCCCCAGGGAGGATTTTCCAGCTTTGACCTTGCCGTAGACAAAGATCAGTAGCGAGTCATCGAAGTCCTTGCGAAACGAAGTATTGCGCTCATAGTTTTCGACATTCCTGATCCAGGCATCAAGCTGACTGTCGAGCCCCTGCTGACAGCGCTCAGCCATATCCTGCAACGGGTGACGCTGCTCAAGCGGGCTTTCACGCCAAGGCGAAGTCTTGCGCGCGTCGTCAAGCTTCTTCAGCTGAGCCTTGAGGACATTTTCCCGGCGATCGATCTGGCGTTTGACCTGATCGAACTCACCGGCAATCCCGGCGAAGACATTTAACAAATCATTTCTGTTGGCGTGGCGGTCTGTCATCGTGACTTATCCCAGCAATTCTTCTTTCAGGCGCTGAAGGCCCGTGATTTCTTTCTGAAGCGCGTGCGCCTGGACAGCTTGCTTGACCCAGATCGGGCTGAAGGTTACACCGGGGGCAATTGCCTCCAGGTGCTTCAACATGGTTTTTGGTTTGCTAGGCACCTTCTTGATTGCAAAGGCACGAAGGCTGTCAACGCTGACGTGCAACGCGCCCTCGTCGGCTCGATAGAGCACGGCGGGGTGCGTCGCAAACAAATCGTTCAGTTGGCCATCAACGTCGGCAACCAGTTGAGCCTTACGTTTTTCCAGGTCTGCCTGTTTGCGACGAGCAATGGCCTGTGCTTCGGCCTCACGGGCCTGAATGCGTGTCCGGCGTTCAGCCTCTTCTTTTTCTTTATCGTCGGAGCTAGTGAGGGCCGCAGCCACGGCGCCGATCACGGGTACGACCAAAAACCACCACATAGCAATGCTCTCTCAATCGGATTCAAGGGTTTCGTAGCGACTGATGCGTTCTCGGGTCGTGCTGACCAACTGATTCACACTCTGGCTCAACACTAGAAAAGCTTGTGATTGTTTGGCTTCGACGGCAGCCAGTGCGCGTTCACGCTTGGCGATGGCCTTATCGACAATGGCCTCCAACTTACCCAGACGCTGCTGATCTCGCGTACGGCGGACGGCGTGCAGTTCGCTTTCGGTGCGCTCGACAAATGCCTTCAAGTGCTGGTGCAGCAGGTTGATACCACTATGTTCGATAAGGGCGGGCTTTTGCTCCAACACGCCTTTGCGGTATGTCGTGAACGAGGTCGGGATCAACGTGCGAGGTGCCTTGAACAACGCCGAGAGGATGGCGCTGATTGCGTCCAGGCGATCCTGCCTTTGCTCCGACGCACTTTCGGCATGAGTCAGAACGACCAGTAAGCTGTCTTCGATATCAGGACGCCGCCGTTTCAATTCCTTAAGGAAGTTGATTTCTACGGTTTCCAGAGTGCCCGTGCCCAGGTTGTGGGCGAACAGGATAATGTCGGCAGTCGCCAAGCCACGCCAGGCGTGCTGGTCATCCTCGTTATTGGCGTCAATACCCGGAGTGTCTACGTAAGTAATCCCTCCATGGGTTAAGGTTTGCACCGTCTTAGTCGAGCGCACTGCTTTGGTTTCGAAGAATTCGCTTTCAAGATGGCCGGTCAATGCATTGAGCAGTGCGCTCTTGCCAGCGTTCATCAGACCACAGACCGCTATACGCAAAGTCCGGTCGACGGTCTTTCCCTCTTGACGCTCCTGATACAAACGCGCGAATTCAGCTGACTCGCGATTGAGCTGAATCAGCCAATTTTCAGCTGGCATGAAATGTCCTTATTGCAGTGTCGGAAGCGCTGGCGCATCCGGGATCAAATACAAGTTGCCCCCAAGTCATAACGTTCAGCGCGCACACTAGCGCCTGAACACCTGCAACCCGGATCATCCTTCAAGCGATATCACTTTGCCATGCCTTGGTAACCTGTCAATCAAACGCAGATCTACAAGCAGCAATAAGGCGATGGGATGGACACTAAACCGGCCCCTGCCCCTTTCGCAAAAACTCGTTTTCCGCCTCCATTGACTTGTAAGACCGATACACCTCGTACCCTTTCTTGGCGATAACGACGAGGCCAACTGCGGCGAGAAAGTTTTTCAGCATGATCCATACTCCTGTTTATTGGCTGGTTTGAGCATGACCATGCCTCGCGACAAATTGCGTCGCCCCGAGAAAATCCATTTTAAATCGCCGAACCCGCTGTGACGGGCAGGCTGATAACTTCATTGAAGGTTCAGTCGTTGATCGCCTCAGCCTTTTGTTTTGTCGGCCTTCGCCTGGAAATCTTTAAGCGGCAAGCTCACTGGGGATTTACACTCTCCTGAGGACCACGATTCAAAGTGCTTCTCACATCTGTAATGCAAACTCAGTCCCAAGATGAATGATCACCCCCACCAGCCCTCCCACCAATGTTCCGTTGATACGAATAAACTGAAGGTCTTTGCCCACGTGTGACTCCAGTTGCTCCACCAGTTCCTTCTCGTTCCAGGCTTCGATGCGTTCAGCGATATAGCGGCCGATCTCTGAGCGATAGCGCTCAACCAATGGGCCCGCCATTGCCAGAATCTGGTCGTTTATCCAGCCCTGCATCAAAGCGTCTTCGCTCAATGCTTCACCAAGCTTGCGAGTACCCTCCTCCAAGCGCTGGCGCGTTGTGGAATCATTTCGAGTAATGTCTTCCTCGAACCAGTTCACTACATCGTCGACCATGTCAGTCAGGTAGCTGTGCAGTGCCGGGTGCTGAACGAGTTGAGCGCGCAGTTGTGCCGCACGCAAACGAAAAGCTGGCTCCTCCTTGAGCTTATGCACCAAGGCTCCCAACTGCTGGTCGAAATGTTTGCGCAACGGGTGTTCAGTGTCGTGGTTGACTTCGCTGATCACGTCAGAGATTCGCTCGACCAACTTTGCCGATGACCAGTTGCCGGCAACGTTGTGCAGAGGCAGTTCCTTGCCGAAAACGTTGAACCGCAAGAACTCGAACTCCGCGGCCAGAACGTCGGCGATGCGTTTTTTTGTCGCTTCGCCTTGTAGTGAAATATCGACTTGATTCAATACGGCGTCGAGTACCTCCTGTGCCCTCCCATCATCGGTGAGCACCTCCAGCAACTGACCACTCATTTTTGCCAAATCAACTTCTTCCAGGCGCGCCAGAGCAGTGCTGCGTACAAACTGGCGCACACGCTCGTCACGCAGCGCGCCAATACCATGCCCAGCCAGCTTGACGGCTAAACCCGACAAGACTGCGGCGTTGTCTTCCTTCGACAGCCATTGCGCCAACCGCCTGGCAGTATCAAATTCGCTGACCTTCTGAAGTACCTGCTCACGTGAAAGAAAGTGAGTACAAATAAAGTCCCCCAGGTTGGCGCCAATACGCGCCTTGTTGCGCGGGATGATGGCCGTGTGAGGAATAGGCAATCCCAAGGGGCGTCGGAACAGGGCAGTAACGGCAAACCAGTCGGCGATAGCGCCAACCATCGCAGCCTCGGAGAAGGCTTTCATATACCCCCCCAACACGGGATGGGAGTGGATCAACATCAAGGCTGCGACATAGAGCGCTGCCGCCAACAAGAACAACCCAGACGCTATTGCCTTCATCCGCGCCAACGGCGAATCGAGTTTCAACATCAAAAAACCTTAAATGTAAGTAAGCAATGGAGGTCTTCGTCACCCGCTTCCGCGACCATCGGCCTCAATTTTTTGTCTGGGGCCTAGATATGAGCCTGCGCTGGATGGACACACAATGCGTTATCCAAAACACATGCCCTATAACGTATCAGTGAATAGATACAGAACTTTATTACGTGATAGCTTAACGCCATATCGCGTCATAATGTGTCGCAGGGGCTCATTGAATGCTCAATCCCGCCCCTCATCCGCCGATAAAACCATGATCATCAAGGTCCCGCGGATCCCCTCAGCCAAAGGAAGCACCTGGAATGGATTACCAGTCACTCAAGACACGCCACCGTAACGAACGCGACGCGCACCACCCCAACCTTGCGCTACGGGTTCACCGAGCCCTGAGCTGGCTCAATCGTGCGGAACAGGCAGAGGACGTAGACGGGCGCTTCATCTTCCTCTGGATCGCTTTCAACGCTGCCTATGCCACCGATATTGATGAGCAGCATCGATTGTCCGAACAGGAGGCATTCAAGGCTTTCCTGCAAAAACTTTGTACGCTGGACACCGAGCATCTAATCGAAAAAATGGTTTGGTCAGAGTTCTCCGGGAGCATACGTGCACTGCTAGACAACCCTTACGTTTTTCAAAGCTTCTGGGACTTCCAGAACGGCAAGATCACTGAAGCCATGTGGGAGGAGCGCTTGCGCAACGGCAAACGTAGCGCACATGCAGCACTGGCCGGCCGCGATACAGCAAAAGTGCTAGGAGTGATGTTTAACCGCATCTATACCCTTCGCAACCAAATGATTCATGGCGGAGCCACCTGGGACGGCAGCGTCAATCGCACACAATTGCGTGATTGCTCCAACCTGCTGGCAAAGCTCGTGCCCCTGGTGATTCTGCTTATGCTCGACAACCCGAAAACACTTTGGGGCGATGCCAGTTATCCGGTAATCAAGTCATAACTTGCCTCTCGCCTGCACAAGGAAAATCGCGTGCCGTCAGCCAAATCGCACTCCACTGTCAGCCGCCAGTGGGAACTGCTCAAACACCTGCCCAAACGTGAATCAGGTATTACAGTCACCGAGTTGCTGGCACGACTGGAGTCTTCCGGCTTCAAGATTAGCCGGCGCACCGTTGAACGTGACTTGATTGATCTGTCACTGGTTTTCCCGTTGCAGTGCAGCGAAAACATCACGCCACAAGCCTGGTACTGGACTCCTGGCGTAAATGTGGAATTGCAAGGCATAACGCTGACCGAAGCCTTGAGCCTGACACTGGTTGCAGACGCGATCCGCCCGTTGTTGCCCTCTAGCATGCTCAGTGTGCTGGAGCCGCGCTTCGTGCATGCGCGGCAGAAGCTCAAGGGATTGGAGGACGATAACCCGGCTGCCCGTTGGCTGGAGAAGGTCGCCAGTGTGCGACCGGACCTAAACCTGCAGGCGCCGGATATCGACCCACTATTGCTGGAAACATTGCAGAGGGCGCTGATTAATGAGCGTCAAGTGCAATGTCAGTATTACTCGGCACACACCGACAAACTCAGTGAACTGACACTCAATCCATTAGCCATGGTGCAGCGTGGATTGGTGACCTATTTGATCGCCACAGCACATCCGTATACCGATGTGCGCCAGTTTGCGGTGCATCGTTTTCGCAATGTCGATCAGCTCGATAAACCCGTAGAGGGATTACAGGCATTTGACTTGTGTGCGTACCTGGCCAGTGACGCCTTGCAGTTCGGCACCCCCGAAAAGATTCAGTTTCAAGCTTGGGTTAGTGAGCATCAGACGCGGCTGATTCGTGAGACACCATTGAGTGCCGATATGACGCTGGAGCCGTTGGAGGATGGCTTTCGAGTACGCTCGACACTGAGCAACACCTGGCAGTTACACTGGTGGATTTTGTCCCTGGGCGACTCAATGGTGGTGGAGCAGCCGCCCGAGCTGCGGGCTCAGATTGGCAAAACACTGCATCGTGCGGCGGCAGCCTACCGGCCACTGGATTCAGTGGCGGATGCAATAGGTACCGTGGTTTCGCTACAAAACCTGGCAGGCGCGACACAAACCGTCGCGCTAGGTTCGTAGGGTAGCGCCACGTCGCTGATCAGCAGTCTATTTTTCCTTATGCAACAACGTGCCAATCACGGTGCGTTGAACCACCAGCGCTCACAAGGAGCGTCAACGTGTCAGAAATGCTTATCACGTTCGGCATGCAACTCGATGGTCAGCGGGCAACCCGAGCCAGTAATCGATTAGGGGCGTTGACCGTCGGGCCACAGGGACTGCTGGATATTCTGGAGACCCAGCTGGGCCTAGTGGCACGTCAGCCTTGTGCGGCACAACGTACAGCCACGTACCGCGATTGCCTGGCGCACTGCAATAACCCACTGCGCTTCTATCATGCCAGTTTTTCCGCCGATGAATTGGGGGTGGCTGCTGCATTGCTGGCCTGGCGGGATGATTTGTATTTGCACGGTTGGGATGGGTGCGTCGGTGCCGATGCCAGCCAACGTCTGAAAGACCTTGCCGAGATCGAGACTCAAGCTCGCGTGCAGGTCGCCCCTTCCATGGGACAGCGCTTGGAGAATGTTGCCAAGGCGTTGGACTCTCGTCGCCCCCCGATCAAGACCGTGCTTTTGGCTGACGCTTTCGAGTGTTATCCACTTGCCTGGCAAATAGTGCTGAATCACCTGCCTAACGGGCGCCTGGAGATACCGGAGGGTACGGCGCAAGGTTTTCTGGGGCAGTTGCAAATGCAATTGCGCCAGAGCATTGCCGGTCTAGAGGTCACGCCCATTCAATGGCAAGAAGATGGCACAGTGCAAGTTGTTCAAGCGCAAACTCGAGCATTGGCCGCCAGCTGGCTGAGCCGCTCACTGGGCCAGGATACCCCCACCTTGCTGGTGACGGGTGGCGTGGGTGGTTGTCTTGATGGTCATTTTATCGGTGCCGGCCAGGCTCGCCATGGCCTCAATGGCAGCAGCAATCTGCGCCCTGCCCTGCAGGTATTGCCACTGGCCATGGAGCTGCTTTGGGCACCAGCCAACTACCCGGCACTCCTGCAGTTTTTGACCCACTCGATATGCCCGATTCGCTTGTTTGCACGTCGGCGCTTGGCAACCAAAATAGCAAGCTCACCCGGCCTCGTCGGGAGCAAGTGGGAGGATGCACTGGAGGAAATCGCAGCGCATTACGCTGCAGATGCGCCCGACGTACTTGCCTCGATTGACGAGTGGCTGAATATGCCCACTTTTACGACTGACGACGGTGTAGCGCCCAGTGAGGTGCTGGTACGTGTCGAACGGTTGTTGAAGTTTTTTAAAGCACGCCTGGGGCACCAAGAGCCCGCACATAGATTCGCGGCTCAGGCAGGTTATGCTCAGTGTGAAGCGGCACTAGACTCCCTCAAGACCTTGCATCTACAAGGTGTGGAGCGGTTAAAACCGCGGCAGTTGCAGCAGGTCATCGAGCAAGCCACAGCCAGCGGCGTGGATAATCCATTGCTGGCCGCACAAGTCGGCGCCCACTTGAGCGTCTCGCGTCCAGGTGCGGCCATTGAGCAAGCCGACACAGTGATCTGGTGGCACCTGAGCATGCCGGTGTTACCGCCCCTATCGCCCTGGTCCAAGGCCGAACGCATTCAATTGGCCGATGCCGGGGTGGCGCTACCGGACGGTGCCACACTGCTGACTCAAGCAGCCCGTGACTGGCTGCGACCAGTCCTGGCAGCAAACTGCCGGCTGATACTGGTACTCGCGCCACCACGGGAGGAAAGCCACCCGCTCTGGCAAATGATCGAAGCCGTTGTGCAGCAGCCAAAGGTGCATATTCTCGAGGAGCTTCTGCATACCCCCGGCCCGCTTTGCCAAGCCCAAGCATCGGCGCCACTACCACTGCGCAAACGCTGGTGGCGCCTGCCACCCGACATCCCGATCGATACGCCTGAGAAAGCGTCTTTCTCGAGCCTCAACCTGCTGCTGTTCAACCCTTATCAATGGTTGCTGCAATACGCAGCCAAGATTCAGGCGTCCAAAAGCCAGAGCCTGAGCGACGGTTTTTTGCTCTATGGTTCGTTGACCCATCGCCTGGCTGAGCACTTTTTCACTCGGCCGGACGCGCTGAGCATGAGCACCACAGATTTCAACAGCTGGTTCTCGACCCATTTCCCCCGTGTGGTACGTGAAGAAGGGGCGGTGTTGTTGATGGAGGGACGCGGTGCCGACCTGGCAACACTGCGCCATCGTGCGCTGCGTGCTTTGAATCGACTGCGAACGCACATTCTCAATGCTGGCATCACGGTCGTAACGTCTGAGCAGGCGCTGGCCGGTCGTTTCGAGGGTGGCGCATTGGGCGGCTCTGCTGACCTGGTATTGACCACTGCGCTAGGACATCGAGCCATCGTCGACATGAAGTGGTCGGGGGGCAAGAAATACCCGGAGCAGCTCAAGGCAAACCGCCATCTGCAGTTGGCGATTTATGCCGAGTTGCTTCGTCAGGACAGCGGTTCATGGCCTTCCGTAGCCTATTTCATCCTTGAGTCCGCGCGCCTGCTAACCCCGGATGACCAAACCTTCAGAGATTCGGAGCAGGTGCCTGCCAGTCCGCCAAGCTCAACGCCACAACTGTGGCTCAGCTTTACCGAGGCCTGGAAGTGGCGGCAGGCGCAACAGGCAGAGGGGCTGTTTGAGGTTGCCCTGCAAAGTATTGAAGAGGATGAGGACTCGATCCCTCCCGATCAGGCGATGCCGATGGAATACCTTAATGAAGCCTACAACGACTACCTGGCCTTGGCCGGTTGGGAGCAATGACAATGCAGACCACCGCACACATCACTTTTATCAGTGCTGGCGCCGGCAGCGGCAAAACCCACCGGCTTACTGAAATACTGCACCAGGAGTTGCTCGATCAGCAGGTCCAGCCTTCGGGGGTGATCGCCACGACCTTTACCCGAAAAGCAGCTGCCGAGCTGCGCGAGCGGGTCCGTAGTCACCTTCTAAAGCAGGGTCAAATCAACCTGGCCACCGCCATGGGCCAGGCCCGTATCGGTACCGTCAACAGTATTTGCGGGCAATTGCTTGAACGCTTTGCATTCGAAGCCGGCATGCCGCCCGAGCAACGTGTGCTGGAAGAAAACCAGGCAGCCCTGCTGCTGAACAAGGCGGTTGACCGGGTCCTTGATGGTGAGCGCCTGGATAATCTACTCGCTGTCGCCCGACGCCTGGGCCTTGAAGACACTTATCAACAGGGTGACTTTGCCAATACCAATTGGCGCGATGAGCTGCGCAAGCTTCTGAATCAGTTGCGCACCAATGACATTGATCTTGAACTGTCTCGAGGTTTTGCTACCCAAAATGCCGACGACATGCTGAAGCATTTCCCCAAACCGACCAAAACCGACTTGAGTGGAGAGTTGCTGCACAGCATTCCCAAGGTGCTGGCTCTGTTACAGGCAGCTAACAGCGACAAAAAGAACACTGAAGGCTACATAGCGTTGCTCACCCGCTTCCAGTATGAACTGCAGCATGACAACGCCCGCTGGAGTGATTGGGCGAAACTGGCGAAGGAAGCCCCTGAGGCCAAGCTCAAACCATTGGTAACAACCCTCTCTGAAACCATTGGCCGCTATGCCGAACACCCGGATCTGCATCGCGATATCCGCGCCTACCTCGAACAGGTTTTCGGCCTGGCCATTGATGTATTGAAAGTGTACGAACACAGCAAACGTGAGTTTGGCGTACTGGACTTTGCCGACCAGGAACACGCCTTGCTCAAGTTGCTGGACAACCCAGCCGTTGCGCAGGTGCTCGAGGATGAGCTCGATTTAATCATGGTCGACGAATTCCAGGACACCAGCCCGATGCAGCTGGCGATTTTCCTCAAGCTTTCACGCTTTGCCAAAAAGGTTTACTGGGTCGGGGATATCAAGCAGGCGATTTATGGTTTTCGGGGCAGCGACTGTGCGCTGATGCAAGCCATCCTCAAGGCATTGCCCGATATGGGTGGCAAAAAAGAGGTATTGCCTCACTCTTGGCGCTCACGTACCGAACTGGTCGAACTGGCGAATGATGTATTCAACAAGGCCTTCGCCAATAGCCTGGAAACAAAGGACGTTGAGCTGATACCAACCCGTACGGATCAACTACCCGGCCCTGCCTTCGCCAATTGGGTACTGGACGGCAAAAATGCCGAATTGCAAGTCAACGCATTGGCCGAGGGGATTGGCCAACTGCTGGCTAGCCGTTATCAGGTATTCGATAAAACCTGCCAGGAAGCCCGAGCGGTGCGTTTGGGCGATATCACTGTGCTTTGCTACTCCCACAGTAACGTCGCGAAAGTAACAGCAGCCCTCGCTACTCTGGGCATCCCCTGTTCCACAGCACAACCAGGACTGCTGGCAACCGCAGAGGCAACTCTGGCACTGGCGTGTTTGCGCCGATTGAACGACCCAGCCGATACCCTGGCAACAGCGCAGATCATCTCGTTAACCGAAACCGAAGGACCGGAAAGCTGGGTTGCCGAGCGCCTGCGCTACCTCAATGCCGGACACCCCAAAGCGCAGTGGCGTGAACTGAGCCTCGGCGAGTATTCGCAACACCCACTTGTGGCGGCCGTTGCACAACTGCGCACAGATCTGCCAGTGCTAACACCGGTAGAGGCATTACAACGGCTGATCGCCGAGTGCGATTTACCAACACGTGTCAGCGTCTGGTCAACCACGACAGCGCTGGCGCAAAAGCGCTTGGCCAACCTGGATGCATTGATCGATCTCGCGCAGCAATATGAGGATCTCTGCCGAAATGGATTAGGGGCGGCATCCATCTCCGGGCTGTTGTTGTGGCTGGACGAAATCGCCAACGCCAAAAACGATGCACTGGCCACTCCTGCGCTGGATGCCGTTCAAGTGATGACTCATCACGCCAGTAAAGGTCTGGAATGGCCGGTCGTGATTTTGATGGATCTGGCACGCGATATCAGCGACCGGTTATGGTCAGTCTCGGCTCAGTCCAATAGCGCATTCGATCCACATAAACCGTTGCATGACCGCTTTATCCGCTACTGGCCATGGCCGCTGGGCAAACAGAAAACGGTTCCGTTGAGCGAAACGTTCGAACAAACCGCCATAGGCCTGGCGTGCCGGGCTGAAGCCGTTGAAGAAGCAAAACGCCTGCTCTATGTGAGCATGACCCGCGCCCGAGACCTGCTGGTCATTGCCCGTTCGAGTAGAAAAATCACAGGAGAGTGGCTCGACACTGTCCAGGCACCCTGGTTGATGACACCTCCCGGGCTGTCGACTTTGAAACTGCCGAATGGAAAAGAACTGCGCGCCGATTGCCAAACGCTCACTGCCAGTGATTCACCTGTGCCCGTGGCGGCAATTGAACAGAATCTGCACTGGTTTGCCCCGGTACAAGTGATCCAGTCTCGTTTGCCACTGGGCTTTCAACCGTCCAACGGTGGCGCTCGCGCCAGCACCGCAGGCCGCAATACATGCCGGATCGGCACTCGGATCGCATTACAAGGCAGCCCGGAAATGAGTGAATTGGGAACGGCCATTCATGCCAGTTTGTGCCTTTCATTCACTGACCCCAACTGCCCCCTCACCTTAGACGAAGTGCAGGACCTGTTGCAGAGCCACGCAGTGCACGAGCACGTAAATGCCAGTCAGGTCATCGCACAGCAACTGGCCTTGCACGCCTGGATCGAATCCCACTGGCCAGCGGCCAAAGCCATGGCTGAATACCCGGTGCAACAGTTGCTGCGCTCGGGTCAGGTGCTCAATGGTCGGATCGATCTTCTGCTGGACACAAAAGATGGCTGGGTGCTCATTGACCACAAATCCAACCCGGCGCCCGAAGCCCAGTGGGAGCGATTGGCCGAGGAACATGCGGGTCAGCTTGATGCTTACGCCCAAGCGATTGAGGTCGCATCGGGGCGGCCTGTCATCGCCGCATGGCTCTTTCTGCCGGTGGCCGCGGGAGCGATTCAGGTTTTCTAGCCGCCGGCGTGATTCCACATTCGCGTAAACGACCAATCACGGAGGTCGGGTTGATCTCGGCCGCTGACATCACTAGGAAAAAAACCATGACGCTGTATGAATCAATCCTGCTGGAAGTGCGCAACGGTGCGCTGAGCGAACCCTTTGAAGTGCAGGAACTGACTAGCGAACGTCGTCGGGTCATGTGCTCTGTAGAGCAGAAGCTGGTTGAAAAATATCGGATCGGATTCGAGTTCTTTATGGAATCGACGATCGGGACGACCATCGCCAACTACGCGCAGGACGAGCAGACGGGAGTCGGCGGCTACAATGTCGAACAGGGTGCCGAAGCAAAGTACCTGCGAGTCAAGCCTGGCGTATACAAAGTAAAAGAACTGAATGGTGCGCTATAGCCGCTAGGCAGAGTTTCAGGCTCAGGACTAACCAAATAATCGCTTTACTTTTGCCACGGCCACTTCCAGGGCCGTGGCTTGTTCCATCTTTACATCCCGACTTTTACAACGCGGGCAAACCTCAGGACAGTCTTCGAATCGCAAGACATCACTGAGCGGGACAACCGTTTGGCTCCAACCACAATCTTTGCAACGCATGGTGAAAGGACGCACTGGCCTGACCATAGAAACTCCTCAATCTGTGGGCACTTACTCCAGACTACAGCGGGGAGCGACAAGATGAGTCGTTAGCCGAAATCAGATCCGAGCCTAGCGATGCCGTTCATTGACAGGATGTCTTAGAGACCTCGAGCAATATGGCTTCGCGTCCATAGATGCCGACAGTCCTTGCACTCGAAATCCTGCGTCACCTCATGGTCCGTCACGGTCACCTGCCGTGACTTGCGCTGCCCTGTCAATCTGTCGATGACAAGACGCTCCACGGATCGGACTTGATAAACCGCCTCATGATAGCGGACCATCTTTATCGCTCTATGGTGACAACTGGGACACTCTTTGTTTTTCTGGTGTTCGATCCAAAGGATCTGAAGATGGGGAATTAGCCAGCTTGAGGCGCTGAGCACTCCAGCGATGATCAACTGGTCCGTCGACTTGACCGAGAACGTGATGATCTCGAACGCGCCAAGCACGCACAGCCCACCAAAAAAACTGCCCCAGAGTACAGCCCAGAGCAGTCGATATTTGCACAATTGCGGATAGCGCGACTCGCGGCTGGCATTCTGTTCAGCGAACGTTGTGTCTTCTGTCCGTACGGCTACGCCACTGACGGCTGACAAATACTCGTCACCATCGAAAGCGTTGTTATAGAACTGCTGAGCCTGCAACTGTTGGGCACAAAACTCGTCCGGAAGAACCGTGTGCTCATTTTTCTCGTCAGATTTAAGCTTGAGCTTCAGTACTTTGGCATCACACAGGCAGCGAAGAACCTTTTCAGATGGCTCGATGAAAAACATACCGATTTCGAAGAAGCTTTCCCTCGAAATTCGCTGCTTTTGCCTGTCAGGTACTTCAACTCGATCCGCCGACCATCGACCAACAAGGTCAATTGAGAGGGCAGCCAGCCGCCCGGGCGCGAGGTCTTTATCTCAACATCAAGAATCATGCGGTCTGAAGCAGGACGAATATTGCGGCGCCACGAGAAGGTGATTTCATTCTTGCCAGAACGATACCGGCAGTGACGCAGGTGCTGAATCGTGGTGAGACCATCGAACTCATCACGTTCGACGGACACAAAATCGGACTTGATGTCCATCAAGACACCCCTTGCAGACTGATACACAGTTGATGCTCGTTAAACACCGCATCCGTATTGAATACTGGGCTGCTGGGTGTTTTACGGTCCTGTGTCCGGTTTCTTGGCGCGTGCCTTTGCCAGCATCTCGTCCAGTTGAGCCAGCAAATCATCTGCGCTGATCTCTACAAATTCCCCGCATGATGCGGCCAAGATCTTCTCGGCGAATTCAGCGCTGTACTCCGGGTGAGGGTAGTCCGGATCAGTTTTATCGATTGCTGTGAAGCACCACTCGCCGCCCACTTCCTGGCCCATAAGGCTATCGGCCTCCTGCAGACCAAATAGCGTGGATTGATACTTCGCATCACAAAGATTTGGGTATGCCTGCATCACGGCCTTTCTCAAGTCACCAGCGCTGATTCCGTCAGCGGCGAGCTGCATAATCAAAGCCTGCAACGGATTCATGTCACGCATCCTGTACCTCACTCATTCAGAATGACCTCCCCGCCAAGCAAAGGGGAGGAAGTTGTCGACCAGGTTTTAAGCCGCAAAAGCTGGACGCTGATCGCCCAAGTCGTAGCCAATCATGAAGAGTGCAGCCTCCAGTGCGCGCAGCGGGTCATTCGGAGAGGGAACCACATGGAAACGGCTGCCGGCGGCGTCTGGATGCGCCAGGACCGCACTCAGTACCCAACTGGCGCGCATATTCCACATGGCGTGATGGTGGCCTGAGCGCAAGCCCTTGAACTTAAGCCCGCCGGTACCAGGGTCGCGGCGCTTGGGAGCGAGCGTATTTTCTCCTTCCTTGGCAGCTGCCCAAGGGAAGCACAGCGCTTCAGGTACCTTGGACAGCCCATGCGCTTGGCAATGCTTCACGACCAACCAGCCCAGACCTGCCGCAACACGGCTGTCGTAGATGATGAAGTTCTTGCAGAGCAAGGAGTAAACTTTGGTCATCCCAGAATTGAAGCGAAGGCTTTTCGAACGCAAGACAGGTGCCTGATCGTCGCCGGCAACTATCGCAGCTTGTACGCCTTGCAGCATTCGGCCAAGCCCCACATTATTCGCCTTCAGCCAGTCCGCATTGCGGGCCATAACGCCGCCCCAGCGCATGACGTCGACGGCTGCCTCAAGAGTGTGTGAGTCGCTCCCAGTAGCGCTTACCAGATCCTGACGCAAGGCGGACAAAGCGATCCCGTTGCTGCTGGAACATACGCCTGGATTGAATCCCAAGCGGGCATTACCCGGGTGATTCCAACGGTAGTTTTCGAAGGCGTTATACAGGCTGCTGCATGTCCATTTCTCACCGCTACGACGATTGACGTACTGGTGCTTGAAACACGACTCAGAATTGAGCTCAGAGGCCAGCCAGCGGATGAATCCAGCAACGTGGGGAAGGGCTAGATAGGTTTGGCTGTTCATGAAATGCTCCTGTGGGCTGGCGCTTGTAGTCGCAGGATTGCTTGCCAGCCAGAACATATTCCCAGCAGATAAACCCACTTTTTGTCCCTGAGCTTCTGCCATGATCAATCATCACCGACGCCGCACCACTTTGCGCAAAATCCTCCAGCGCTATGGCAAGTCTATGTCGACGGCGGATATCCACAGTGAACTATGTCGGTGGTTCGATGATTCCAGTCTCCATATAAAAACCACACTGCGTGACCTCCAGGCTCTGACCGCAGCCGAGTTTGTAGCCAAAGGTGACGCTGGCTCGGATAAAAAATCAAAATACTGGAAATCCGGTCGTGGCAGCTTCGACTTGACGCTTTCCCCCACAGAGGCAATGACGTTGGCAGCTATTTTCGACCACGCAGAGCGCTTCGGCTTCAAGGCCCACACAGAACAACTTGTCGATTTACGCGAATACGCAACCACGGAAATGACGAAGCGCTCCACGCGAACACATGTGTGGACAAAGCGAATCACTACTGGGACCCGATTTACGCTGCTCAGGCCAGGTAAATATGATCCTGCACACCTAACCAGAATCCAACAGGCCATTCTGGACGATGCTTCGCTTGAGGTGACCTACCTGCCAAGAGACGCCAGCGGCGCCGAATGCATCTACTTACTCAAACCCTTGGCCCTCTCATATCAGGATTCAAACGTCTATCTGTCGGCATACGTGCTCGAGGAGCAATGGCCGGAGGGGCATACGCCTTCACCAAACACCCGCCGCGGCAAGTACAGCAGCAACGGCCCCAAGACGATGTGCGCCCTCATGCTGCATCGAATGGTAGAGGTCAAAGCGAGTTGGCTAAAAATAGCTGACCCGGAAAACTACGACGTCAATTCGCTTGAAGCCCAAAAGCACCTCATGACAATACACGGCGATGACCCCGTACAACTCAAACTACGTCTTGGCCCCAACCTGCAAAATCGGCTTACCGAGAACCCGTTGGCTGAAGACCAGGTCGTAGTGCAATACGCCGATGACAAGTGGGACTTGAGTTGCACTCTCCACGACACCCAAGGCCTACGCCTGTTCCTGCTCAGCAACGCTGGGGATATTGAAGTGCTCGAGCCCCCGTTAATCCGAGCGCACGTGCGCGATACTCTTCGTCGCGCAGCGAGTGTATACGCTGGCGATTAATTGCCTGGCCACAGATTTGATGTAATGTTGGCTGAGGGTTTCAACCACATCACCAATTAGGATGGTTCCCTGACTCGGCCAGGGAACTGAAATGGTGGTATCGCCCCCTAGCGATACCTTACTGTGAAGATTTTGATTATCCTTCACCACCACGTAGCTATTCCGTTCCTAGTCGACCAATTGCCGCTCCATGGCCGTCAGGTCGAGCAGCATCTGCTGGAAATGCGCCCAGTCGAAGAAGTACTCCCCCTGCCTTGGCTATAGGTGTGGCCCCCATAGGAGATCAACCATTCGATCTGCTGCATACGGATGCGACGCTGCACTGCGTGTGCCGGTGAGTTCCATTTCGATGCTCCTTTGTCCGACGTCGATACGAGGCCCGTCAGGTTGGTCATCCGTGACCGGCTGGCTCCGCGCCTGACCACATCAAGTGGACATATCTTCAGGATATGTCGCCATTCTAGACACACTAACAACGCGCGCCTGCTTTCACTGACGCCGGGGCTGTGAGGAAAACAAACAACACTGGATCGAACGCCACCATGGTGATGATCAGCTAAACCATTAGCTTACCCCCGGCTGCATCCGAAGCCATGGGATCCATCGCCATAACGCTTTGTCGCAGCTTTGCAGAGGTAGCTCGCGCGTCGAAACAGTTCAGGCAACTGATCCACATTCCCTGGCCGGACATTCCGATCTACTCGGAATTCTGCGTTAGGCGGGATATGTACCAAGCCCCGCACTTGCTCAACCTCGCACTTCAGTGCACTGGCCCAAGCTTCTTGCATACGGCTGATCATGTTGGGCCTCTGTGGCTGCAATCGCCCTACTGTGTAGTAGGCGTCTCTGTTCAGCAGAATCAACAGGTGGTAATGCGGTCGCCCTCCACAGCCCACCTCCCTCGCCCAGACGTAACGCACCCTGCAGTCGTGGGCGTACTTGTTCTGCTCACGCGCCTTATCACGGTTATGCTCAATTTTTGCTTTGAACGACTCGATGAACCTACTGATCACACGATTTGACAAAGCGTCATCTGGAAACCCCATCAGACGCGAAAGACGTAAATCCACCCTGAATGCAATCACCCTAGGATACTGATCAAGGGCAAGGTTAATGGTGCGATTCAGCGCTTCAAGGTACCCAAGTATAAAAGGTCCTTTTTCAACCATTATCGGCAGGCCTTGAAACGTAGCTGCTGAGTACAAACGAAGATTACGATTTTCGGAGAAACGAAGCATGGTTACTACCTACTTTACTGAAGATCATATCTTCAGTCAGCTCGGTAGTTATTTACACGCTCAACATAGCCCATTGAGCCAGACTTCAATGAGTCGCTCACACTAACAACACCAATGACGTTTACCTATGCCATACTGCCATTTGCTAGGCATTGATCAGACAACCATCACAGATTCCCTTTGAAGGGGTATCTATGCCCTTAACTTAATTGCTCAATATGCATCTCTACATAAATGATAGACTTGAGTTATTAGAAGGTAACACTTTAAACACTAAAGCATATTACCCGCACCGAAAAACTCATCACTTGAAACACAAGGGGAAGTTAAACATTCCTGTTCAGGACCAAGGAAACCAACACAACCAAAAGGTCCGGCAAAAAAAACATCATGCCCGGAAATCAACCGGGCATGATGTTTTCATTGAAAGTAAATGAAATCTAAAAAGCAAGACCAGATATCGCAAGCATGCTAATCAACCCTAACTAATTGCGTTCTGCTACCCTAGCCTGAATCCACGCAAAAACTTCAGACTCTACCCACCCGACACTTCGACCGCCCAGCGGAATGGGCTTAGGAAATATCCCTTCTGCAATGTACTTATATACCGTCGACCGGGCCAGACCTGTTATCTCAACAACCATTTTCATTCGTAGTATGCGCATGACCAACTCCTCAAATCCGTACACAGGATCTGGGAAGCCGATAAAGTTTTACTGCCCACCACCAATCTGCCGAATGTCTTACCCTCGATATCGATAGCGTGTAGGAGTATGAACCTTAGTAAGCAGACCAAAACGATAACGATCCTCTTCGGAGAGTTCCACCTCGTCAGAAAACCTCTCACACACAGGCTCGCCATGGATGTTCCTATTCATGACATAACACTCCCCCGCTCGAAACTCTTGATGGGGAACAATTAACAACGACCGACCAAAAGAGAACAGACCAAAATATCCACCTAGGTCAAAACTCGGCAGAATCTGCAGCCCAGCAATTTCGTACGGAAACCCCTTAGCACTTAATATCACACCTTGGACGCGACGAGCCATCAGAACAACAATTTCATAAATGAACTCAAAAAACAGCTCACCTAGCAGGTTGTCAATTTCCAGATCTTGCCCTAACCCCACCCCCTTACTGAAACCCTTCTTAATACGCATCAGCAATTCATCATCAGATCTAAACTCACCTACCTCAAAAGCTTTCCAATGCTTGGACAGCAGCATCGACGCGTATTCCTCCAATCTAACTTGGAGCACTCTTGGGGATTCGCCATTCTTGGCGAAAGAAGAAAACAATCTTGCCAAAGCATTAAATCGATCGCTATCCGGCAGCATTCCAAAGAATTTCTTATACCTCTCAAACCTAAGCCACTTACCTATTTTAGCCGACTCAATGAGAGCTCCGACCTCATTACACTCCCCGACACCCCCACTGGCGTTCGAAATGGCAGTCAGCACGATCGTTCCCGAACTGCCTTCTGGGAAAACATCATGATTAAAATTAATAAAATAAACCGACTTTGAAACACCCAATACAACAGACATTGTAACCCCAGGAATCACCCCTCTCATTACCCTCAAAGCGATAAGCTTGTGAACCTGCGCCTTTATTCTCTCTCGGTTTAGGCCGGTTACCTTGGATAGCTTGGATACTCCGACTTCTCGTACAATCCCAAATTGATCGGCGTAAAGAAGCAGGGTGGATAGTAGCAATCGATTACAGACACTAAGACTGCCCTTACGCTCTTCCGCAGCATGCAGCAAATGATCGATTCTCGATCGATTTATCACATTAGACGTTTCGTCCCAGTTTTCCAGCAATCGGGCTAACTTACTCGAAGCTCGATACTCGCTCTTAGGGCGTCCCCGCCCGATGACGATAGGGGTGCAGATCAAAAAATCTTCCGCCACCAATTCAGACAGAGCGCTAGATACCACACGATCCGTGGCACCTGAAACCTTGGCTAACTTCTTAACCCCGATCGTGATCGACTCGCCCACCCCGTACAGCTGCACGAGCCTTACGAGGACAAACTTCGCTTCTGGGCTGATCCCAGCCAATCCAAGACCCAACAGAACGCAGTGCACCACTACCCTCCACCCCTCTAGAAAAACATCCATTAAATCGCAGAAAAACACCCTATTTCAAGCACAATCAGAGAAGCGTATGCTACTCCGTAACGTCACTCCGTAACGATCAACATAAAAATAACTTTTACTGCAATAAACGCATTAGCGGGGGAATGCCTTGGAAAAGCCAAAAAAAAGACTTGAATGGATAGAAAGGAACAACCCAGACATGCAGCAATGGGCCATTCGATACTTGAATGGTAAGGGGGCAGACATCTCCAAACAAACCACCTACGACGAACTTGTAAGATGGTCTGAGAATTGGCCTGAGAATAGCGAAAAAAGAGAGCTTCTGAAGAACATGAAAGGTGCTTGGCGCCAGAAAAAACTCCGAGAAAGCAAAGACGGGCGACAAGCGAACAACTTCATAATTTCACTTCTAGCAAAGCGAAAGCTGAAAAGCTTGGCATCGTCAAGAAAAGCCACTATTACTGAAACCCTGGAATGGTTAATCCAGAGCGGATTCGAACTAAAAGAGCAATACAAGACTCAAGCAAGGACTCTGAATGAGGACAACCTTAAAAGCCTACGAAACGAGCGGAACGCAGCATCCATACTCGCTTCAAAACTAAGCGAAACCCTAACCGAAATTTGCAAACTAAAACTTCAGTTTGAAACCCTGGCGCCTGACCATCAAACACTTCCAACCCCACCAAAAGAAAAAATCGAAGAGCTTTTTAATATAAGAAAAACAACATTACTAAGTACAAACTCCATTTTTGAAGCCGAGGACATAAGAAAATATAGAAAACTAATAAAACCAAAAATCCAGAGCCAGGTACAGGACAAGGACAAGGACAAGAGCGATGAAGAGATCATAGACATCATCTCCTCCATACCTGAATTAACAAAAAAACGCCAACAAGAATCCGCGACGATATCTCACCAGCCGCCCCACACCAAACCAGAAGATCATTCAGAAAAAATATAAAATCCCCTTTCAGAGAAATACCGCAACCTCCATAGCAACCTCAATAACTTCGCGATCATTATGAATCCAACTCCAGGAATGGCTGTATAAAGCTGCAAGAGATAGAACTATAGATGCAGATGCATGACTACATACTAGAAGCGAACCTGAAAAGCATTAAACAGCAACCGGACAACTAGCCGAGCTAACCATTTTGCACTCAAAATGAAGCAGTCCATGGCGCGATAGTTAAACGAAGTACTGCAGAAATTTAGATCATAGCAACCTTCAAAATACCAGAATCATGGCGAGATTTGGTATTTGATCTAAGGCACGAGGAAAAGTGAAAGGCTGGTCGTTCAGACAGGTGACATAGTGCTGATCGTGAGGATAAGAACAGTTCAACTCCCGCTCTCGAACTTCCGCTTGTAGTACACCGGTGAGAGGTTAGTTTTTCGGAAAGATATCGAAATCATGTTGGCCATTTTCAACAGTCTATCGTGCTAGCCAGCACCCCACTCCTGACGATAGGACTCGGAGAACTGGGATACACTAAGGCCAAGATTTATAACGTCACCCAGCACCTCCAGACGCCACTCCTAAGGCTGACCATTGATTACAATTTGATACCCGTGAAGGGGCAGCATTTCTGCCTTATCCCTACTGCCCTGAAATAGGCAGTCAAGTTCATCGGTGCGTCGATTTGCGCCAACTTCAGATGTTGCTGCAGGAAACTCCTACAGTACGGGGCTACTTATGCGATCCACTTGCGGATGAGCTCCATGAACTCAAGGGCAATTTATATATTATTTACCATAAGCATCATGTACAACTGAGTTTCGATCATAATTTCCGAATCTGCTTTTCATACAGGCTGGTTAGGTCTAGTGGGGAACCCACCCTTAGTCGTTTGTACCGGCAGGAAAAATTCCAGATAACGGTAAATGAGGACTAAATCCTTGTGGGACTCTGCAGGATTGAAGAGTATTTTTGAGTATCGAAGTCACCAGCCCTGCAACTGCGTAAAGCTATTCGTAGGTGTGCTAAGTAAGATCGTACCTACCGCATGAGGAGCGTCCTTGAAAAACCAATGCTTCGCAATACTTCAAAGTTTCTAGATCATCTGTATCTGGCAGTTTGAGCGCTGTTTTCTAGAGCGTGAACGACTCATCATTACTGTTAGATGAAGATCCACTTCGATATGTAATTCACAAGCCTAAGTGCCTCAGCACTATCAATTAAGGCGTACTTAAAATCGCACTCCTGCGCACAGCGATTCTGAACAACTGATTCGCAGACACCGAGTACTGACCTGGGGAGCCGACCTCTGGACTGGAGGTGGCGCTGACAACCTTCCCCAAGGCTCAGGTTAAAATTTGTTCAACGGACCTCGTCGGTGTTCGAGCCCTGTGGAAAAGAAACAGCTGTTAGCTGAGAGGAGCTTGTCGGTGGGGCCGCGCCTCAGTCACCTTTCACAGCCGTCCTAGGTTATCAATGTCCTTAAGAGCGGTATTCCAAATAGTATTCCACAAAGAATATAAACTTTTTTTTTGCTTTAAAATCAACAAATTATGACATCTGTTCAGATTACCCCGGCCCACCAAATACGAAGCACCACCAAAACCCGCCTCGTGCGGGTTTTGTCGTTTCTGGCCTCCTGAAAACACACCGCCGAATGAACCTTCGGATTTTTCCCGCAAGACATCGCGCCCTGGGTGAACTGGTGCTGATCAATCGACACGACTAGCCTTGAAACGTCGCTGCAAAATCAGCGACCGGGTTTAGCAGCTCGGTTAATATCAAGGCATGCAATGCCACCATCCGTTCAAGCGAGCATCCGCGTTCGCTAGTCCGCGTTATGGCGGCTGTGCGTGGGGCACTTTCGAGTGCGCTGGGTTCCTTGATTCCTGGTCTGCTAACCCGCGTACAGTCGCCACCCTTTTCGTTTAGCAGCGATGTCTGGCGACTCCACCAATCAAGGAGTTGCAGTCATGAAAAAGCACAGCCCCAACCCTCCACACCCAAGCCAATCCGGCACGGATATCTTCTGTATCGCCCAAAACATCGACCCCGAAACCCTGCTGGTACAAGCCTGCGAAACCCTCGCCTCACTGAACGCGCTCACTACCGACCTGGCTTTCGAGCTTGATGGCGCCTTTCGCCATAAACTTCTGGCCACCCAGCAATTGAGCGTCCTGGGTGAGTTGCTGGTGACGCGCGCACTGGACATTCTTGCGCCAACGGCAGATTCAGAAGCTGCGGATAGGGCCGTTTCCTGACAGGGAACATAGCGATCCGCTTGAGTACCCCAACAGTAAGAAAAAGGTGAGGGTCTATTTTCTTTTAAGATAAACCCCACCTTTGTTGAAACATAAGGATGTGTGCCGCAGTGAACAAGAATTCCTACGCCTACCTGATACCTGTCGTGCTGGGCGTACAGCTTCTGTTGGCCCTGCTCTTTATATGGCAGTTCAGCATTTCGCCGGCCATCCACTTCAAGCTGATCGCGGGGAAAGCCTGTTTATTCGTATCGCTCGTCCTGACCCTGGCTGCGTCCGTGATTGTCTGGCGTGTAAGAAAACCTCAGCTGCGGCTCGAAAAAAAATGGACCCTGCTTAAGGCGTTTGCCGGGATGTTCATCCTATGCACGCTGTTATCGGTGACGCTGTTTTCGTTGGCCATTTTATGTTCAGGCGGCACCCGCAGCAGCTATACGGCTCACTACGAATATTCGTCAGGCGGAAGTAAAAGCTGCAGCGGAATCACGGTCTTCGATGCTGAACTGAATAAGACGATTAAAATCTGCCGCCCCACGTGGATCGGTCACCGCGATGAAGTAAGGGTGGTGAAAGTCAGCAATGACCTGGGGATCGTTGTAAAAGAGGCCGTAATCCTTTGAGCGAGAAAGCCCTCCAGACACTGATCAGCAGCGATGTCCAACGCTGGCACTTACTGGCCGTCGTCCGCTCCCTCGCCCTCCCCGACTGCTGGATCGGCGCCGGCTTCGTACGTAACGCCGTGTGGGATCACCTGCACGGTCGCCCCCTGTCACCACTGACCGGTGACGTCGACGTACTGTGGTTCGACGCCACCTGCACCGACCCCGCCGAAGACCGCCGCCTCGAAGCGCTGTTACGCGCAGCAGAACCCTCCATCGACTGGTCAGTCAAAAACCAGGCCCGCATGCACCTGCGCAACAGCGACGCGCCCTACTGCAACGCCAGCGACGCCATGCGCTTCTGGCCAGAGACGGCCACCGCCGTAGCCGTCAGAAGAACCGCAGAAGACCTGTGCGAAGTTTCAGCACCACTTGGCCTGGATGACCTGTTCAACCTCCAACTCAAACCCACACACCGCTTCACCCAAGAAAAACACGCCATTTACCAGCAACGCATCGCCTCCAAACGCTGGCTAACCCGCTGGCCGCTGCTGAAACAGCCCTGACCCCACAAAAACCTCACATTCATTCACGAATTATTAAGAATCGCCCTCGTATACTCACTGATCGCCCGGACTGTTCCCCCGAACGGTCCCCTGCCCCGGTAGCCAGAATCCATGACGCGTTCCGCTCCTCTGCTGCTCCTGCTTGCTGCGCTGTTGTTTTTCTTTGCCCTTGGCAATCACGAGTTGCAAGGCTCGACCGAGGCCCGTGTGGCCGGGATTGCCATGGCCATGCATCTGGATAACGACTGGGTGGTGCCGCGATTGTTTCGTGAACCGTTCCTGGAGAAACCGCCGCTGAGTCTGTGGCTCGACGCCGGGGCGATTCGTCTGTTTGGCGGCACCACCTGGGCGGTGCGCCTGGCGTCGGCGTTTGCCGGGCTGTTCAGTGTGATGCTGCTGTACGGGATGCTGCGCAAGTTTGGCCGGCCCAAGACCCTGGCGTTTATCGCGGCGTTGATGCTGGCGACCATGGCCAGTTACTGGAGCAATGTGCGCGGCGTGGGTGAAGACTCGCTGCTCACCCTCGGGGTCACCACGGCCCTGCTGGCGTTCTATCAGGCCAACCGCCCCGAATCGGAGCGCGACAGTTCCAACCTGGGCACCTGGTTGCTGTTCAGCCTGGGCATGGTGATCGCTACGTTGAGCAAAGGTGTGCTGGGCCTGGCCATGCCGGGCATCGTGATCTTTGTCTATCTGGTCAGCACCAGCCTGATGGACAAACGATTCAAGCTGGGCGACTGGATCAAACCCGGGCTGTTCACGCTGCTGGCGCTGGTGCCGCTGATGATCTGGCTGGGTTTTCTGTACCAGCGCGACGGGCTGCAAGCGGTACGTGAAGTGCTGCTGACCAACAGCGTCGGGCGTTTCAGCGGCTCGTTTGTCGAAGCCGGTCACTACGAGCCGTTCTATTACTACATCGTCAAGTTGCCCGAAGCGTTTTTGCCGTGGAACATCCTGGTGTACCTGGGGCTGTGGCACTTCCGCAAAAGCCTGGTGCGTAACCGCTACCGGCTGTTTTTCTGCGTGTGGCTGGTGGCGCAATTCACCTTGCTGACGTTGGCCTCCAGCAAGCGCACGGTCTACCTGATGGCGCTGACACCCGCCGCTGCGGTGCTGGCAGCCGAGTATGGCGGCGT
This sequence comes from Pseudomonas sp. 1912-s, assembly GCF_029269205.1. NCBI lineage: Bacteria > Pseudomonadati > Pseudomonadota > Gammaproteobacteria > Pseudomonadales > Pseudomonadaceae > Pseudomonas > Pseudomonas sp. 1912-s. Next base: position 52,546 of record NZ_JARIXR010000025.1, read on the forward strand.
GCTGCTGGGCTGGCTGAAAAGTCGCGGACAGGTTTCCCACGTCGCCGAACATGTTTATGAACATCGCCGTGGCCTGGTGGGGGGCTTTTTCGTTGTGGTGATTGCCTGCTACCTGATCGCTGCTTTCTGGTACGCGCCAAAGGCCGATAAGCGCCAGTCGTTTGTGCCGGTGATCAGCCAGATCCAGGCCATGCAGGCGCAAGGCAAGGAAGTGGTGCTGTATCAGGCCAACGAGCGAATCGCCGGCGCCGGGGTGTTCTACATGCAGGCCTATTTGACGATTCTGCAGACGCCGGAGGAGCTCAAAAGCTACCTCGCGGCCAAGCCCGGTAACGTGGCCTTGGTGGACAATACTGACCGGCTGAACGTACCGGTGACGGTGGTCAAGGAGATGGCGATCAACCGTCAGCCGTACTATTTCGTCGAGCAGTAAGGCCGGTTACCACAGCGCCAGGTCGTACGTGAGGTAAACCCGATAGTTGTCACGATCGCTCGCATAAGTCGAGCGATACGTGGCCTTGCGCAACTCGATGCCCAGGCCTTTGAAGGTGCTGTCCTGGATCACGTAGCGCAGGTTGGTGTCCGACTCCCATTCACGGGCTTCGCGGCCCTTGAAATCACCGTTCTGGCCCTTGTAGTAACGGGTCATGAAGGTCAGACCCGGCAGCACGGCGACCAAGTCGTAGTCATAACGCAGCATCCAGGTTTGCTCACCGGCCTGGATGAATTTGCCGACGCCGGCGTTGCTGAAGGAATACACGGTCGACACGCTGGCATAGGGCAAGGCGGTATCGCCGGTGACTTTCTGATAACCCACGCCCAACGCCTGCGGCCCGAGCCGGTAGGTGAACAGCCCGCTGAACATGTCGCTGTCGACCTTGCCGTTGCGTGCCTCGCCCGCTTCGTTGCTGATGAAGTAACGCAAATCGCTGGTCAGGCTGCCGGCACCCACTGGCTGCTTGTGCACCAGGCCGACGAATTGCTGGCGATAGAATTCGCGCATTTCGCCGTAGTACCAGGTGCCGCTCAGCTTGGGGGTGAAGGCGTAGGTGGCGCCGGCGAAATCAAAGTCGCTGCCCTTTTTGCCGCTGTAGCCCTGGGGATAAATGTCCACGCTGTCGGTCGAGTTTCGCAGCTTGAACTTGTCCAGATGCCCGGCGTGCACGTACAGGTTACGGATGCCGCTGTACTCGACTTGAGTGCCCTGGAACGTTTGCGGCAACAGCCGGCCATCGTTGTACACCAGCACCGGAATTTTCGGCAGCAGCGTACCGGTTTTCACCACGGCCTCACCGATGCGCATCTTCGCGGTGACGCCCAGGCTTGAGAATTCACTGGCCGCGCGGCCATCATCGTGCACCGGCAATAACCCGGTGCCGGCATGGGCGCGACTGGAGTCGAGCTTGATCCCCGACAACCCCAACGCATCCAGGCCGAAGCCCACTGTGCCCTCGGTATAGCCCGATTGCAGGTTGAGCAGAAAGCCCTGGGCCCACTCTTTGCGGTCTTCGCCGCCGTCACGGTAACCGTCGTTGAAATAGTAATTGCGCAAGGTCAGCTTGCCGTGGGAATCCTCCCAGAAACCCTGGGCCATCAACGCCGGTGACAAGCTCGCCAACAAGCCTGCAGACACCACTCCTCCCCTCGTGAAAAGCTCACGCATAACCGTCTCCCGAATGCCGTATTGTGGTTTTTTATGGGCAGTTGCTGCCTGCGACAGGCTGGACGGCGTGTCGCATTGCGGCGGACACTAACGGCTGATCGAACGCCCGGCAACGTTATGCGAGAAGCGCATCAGGCTATGCGCAAAGCCCTCAAACCACAGGAACATCACGGTGAATCTCAAGCAGCTCGAAGCCTTCAAGGCGATCATGTCCACCGGTTCGACCATCGGTGCGGCGACCCGCATGGGCCTGTCGCAATCGGCGGTCAGCCGGTTGTTGAGCCAGTTGGAAGAGGCCTTGGGTTTCGCGTTGTTCCTGCGCAAAAAGGGCCGCTTGATGGCGACCCCGGAGGCTGAAGAACTGCTCACCGAAGTGGCCGGACTGGTGGACGGCATGCAGCGTATCCAGCGCCTGGCGGATGAGATGCGCGTGGGCCGTTCGCGCAAGAGCCTGATCAAGGTCGGGGTGCCCACCAGCATGACGCAAGAGCTGCTGCCACGGATCGTCGCCGAGTTTCTCAAGGGCCGTGAAGACATCGTCGTCGAGTTGCTGACCGGCTCCTACGACATGATCGAGCGGGCCGTGCTCGACCGCTCCGCCGACCTCGGTTTTGTGCGTTTGCCCACCGAAATTCCCGACTTCGAGATTGAACCGGTGCTGGAAACCGAAGGCGTGTGCGTGATGCCGGCGGACCATCCGTTGACCCGTCACGCGTGCATTGAGGTGCAACACCTGCGAGACGTGCCGCTGGTGATGCTGGGCCGGCAACGGGCGCTGCGGGCCGAGTTGAATCAGGTGTTTCGCGCAGCCAACCTGACGCCGCAGGTGCGAGTCGAAGTGCATTCGGTGGGCGCGGCGTGCAGCTTTGTTGCCGAGGGGCTCGGGGTGTCGATCGTCAATGGTTTGCTGGCCAGCCACTTCATGCATTTGCCGATTGTGGTCCGCCCGTTTCGGCCGGCATTGCCCTATGCGTTCGGCCTGGCGTTTCGCGCGAATGAACCCAGGTCCAAGGTGGTGACGACGTTTGCCGAGCACCTCAAGCACCGGCTGGCCGCACAAAACGCATAGCCCAACCCAGCCCGCGCATAACGTTGTCGCCGCTAAAACTTTGCCCTAGTGTCCGCTCCACAAGTGTCACCCGACACAACAATAACAGCGCACACCGGGGCAACCAGCATGACCGAACCGCAGATCGTCCGTACCCACTCGCCCACTGAAACGCCGGTGGAAAAACCGGCGCAGCGCAAGCAGATCAACCCGGCCATCATCCTGTTGAGCATCGTGCTGCTGGCCGTCGCCTTCACCTACGCGGTGAACTCGGGCAAGTTCCAGCGCCAGAATGGCCTGGTGGTGCCGGGCTCCTATCAGGTGCTGGAAAAACACGACTCCTTCGGCCAACTGTTCTCCCTCGAACCGCGCAAGGTCGGCGATACGATCGCCCGACCGGTGTCGCTGGTGGAGGGCTTCATGGCCATTCCCCAGGGCATCGAAAAACGCGCTGCGCTGATTTTCATGGTGCTGTTCATCGGTGGCATGTTCGGCGTACTGAACAAGGCCGGGGTGATCGACGCCGGCCTTGAGCGCCTGCTGGGACTGACCCGGGGCAATATCTACGTGCTGGTGCCCAGCCTGATGCTGGTGTTCTCCGCCGGCAGCACCTTCATGGGCCTGGCCAAGGAATTCATCCTGATCGTGCCGTTGATGGTGGCCATGGCCAACCGCCTGGGGCTGTCGAACCTGATCGGGCTGGCCATCGTGACCATCTCGGTGAAGATCGGCTACCTGGCCTCCATCTCCAACCCGGTGGCGTTGTCCGTGGCACAGCCGATGGTGGGGCTGCCGATTTTCAGCGGCTTGAGCATGCGCGTCCTGGCCTACTGCACCTTCCTGCTAGTGGGCATCGCATTCGTGTTGTGGAGCATCCGCAAGCACGGCTTTGATGCCAGCGCGCAGATCACCTTCGAACGCAAGCCGCTGCCCCTGCGCCACCTGCTGAACTTGATCGTACTCGGCGCCGGCATTGGTTTCCTGGTGTACGCCTCCAACCGCTGGGAGTGGAAATACCACGAGCTGTCGGCGTTCTACCTGCTGCTGACCGTGGCCTTCACGGTGATCGCCGGGCTTGGCGCCAGCACCGCCGCCAGCGCCTTTGTCGACGGGATGAAAAAGGTGCTGATTGCCGGTGTGTTGATCGGCCTGGCAACCGCCGTGGAAATCATCCTCAGCACCGGCCAGGTGCTCGACACCATCGTCAACAGCCTGGCCAACCTGGTGGGTGATCACGGCCCGGTGGTCTCGGCCTACGGCATGTTCTTCGCGCAACTGGGGCTGGATGTGCTGATCCCGTCCACCTCGGGACAGGCGGCCGTGACCATGCCGATCTTCGGGCCGCTGGGGCAACTCTCCGGTGTCAGCCCGCAAACCACGGTGTTCGCGTTTTTGATGGGCAACGGCCTGACCAACATGATCACCCCGACCTCCAGCGGCCTGCTGGTGCTGCTGGCCACCGCCAACGTCGGCTGGGGCCAGTGGGCGCGCTACATCCTGCCGCTGTTTCTGATCTATGCCGTGCTGGCGATGGTGCTGTTGGCCATTGCCGTTGGGACCGGATATTGAACCCATGAGTGTTTTTTCCATGCAGACGCTGCACAACCAGATGATCGCCATGCGCGACGGCATCCACCTGGCCACCGACATCTACTTGCCGCCGGGCGCGGGCCCGTTTCCGGTGGTGATCGAACGTACCCCTTATGACAAGAGCAAACCGTCGCGCTCGGAAATCCAGCTCGACGGCCAGCACATTTCCCGCGAGCAAATGGCCGCACGCTTTACCGCCCAGGGTTTTGTCGCGATCTTCCAGGATTGCCGCGGGCGCTACGCCTCCGAAGGTGTGTTCATCAAATACACCGCCGAGGGCGAAGACGGGTTCGACACCCTGGCCTGGATCGTCGAACAGTCCTGGTGCAACGGCAAGATCGGCAGCATGGGCCTGTCCTACGCTGCCCACACCCAACTGGCGATGGCCTGCCTGCATCCGCCCGGCCTGAGCAGCATGGTCCTGGACAGCGGCGGCTTTGCCAACGCCTACCAATGCGGGATTCGCCAGGGCGGCGCATTCGAACTCAAGCAAGCCACCTGGGCCTGGCGCCAGGCCAAGGAAAGTCCGGCGGCGCTGGCAAACTCGACGATCCTTGAGGCGCTGGAACAGGAAGATATTCACCAGTGGTTCACCCGCATGCCGTGGCAGGCCGGGCAGTCGCCGCTGCGCCATGTGCCGGAATACGAAGCCTATTTGCTGGAGCAATGGGCACAGGGTGATTTCGGCCCGTACTGGCAGTCACCGGGAATCTACGCCGAGGGCCACTATCAGGATTTGCCGGATATCCCGGTGCTGTTCATGTCCAGCTGGTACGACGCCTACGTGAGTTCGACCCTGGCCAATTACTCGGCGTTTTGCGCGGGGACACAGGCACGGCACCAACTGATTATGGGCCCGTGGCTGCACGGCGATCGTAATATCACCCACAGCGGCGAAGTTGAATTCGGCGCCTTGGGCGCCTTCGATGGCCAGGTCGCCAGGGACTGGCTGAGCTGTCGCCTGGACTGGTTCGAACGCGCCCTCAAGGACGCCTCGCTGCCGGCTCCGGCGCCCGTGAAGGTGTTTTTGATGGGTGGCGGCACCGGCGCGCGGGACGAACAGGGCCGCCTGCAACACGGTGGCCGCTGGCTCGAAAGCCGCCAGTGGCCGCTGCCCGGCAGCCAAGCGTTGACCCTCTATTTACAGGAAGACCGCCGGCTGACAGACACCAACCCACGTAACGATGAGGGGCAACTGAGTTACCACGCCGACCCCGCCAACCCCGTGCCGACCCTCGGTGGCGCACTGACCTCGGGTAGCCCGGTGTTCGTCGGCGGCGCATTCGACCAACGCGAGCGCGCTGATTTTTTCGGCACGCGGGGTGATAACCGCCCGCTGAACGAGCGCGAGGACATTCTGAGTTTTCAGACGCCGCCCCTGGCCGAAGACCTGGTCGCCGCCGGCCCGTTGCAAATCGAGCTGTGGATCGACAGCGACGCGCCGGATACCGACTTCACCGCAAAACTGGTAGACGTCTATCCCGACGGCTATGCCATGAACATCACCGACGGAATCCGCCGCGCCCGCTACCGCGACTCTTGGGAGCAGCCGACACTGCTCACACCCGGTGAGCGGGTCAAGGTCGTGATCGAGCCCTTCGCCACCTGCAACCTGTTCAAGCGTGGCCATCGCCTGCGCCTGGACATTGCCAGCAGCAACTTCCCGCACTTTGACGTCAACCCCAACAGCGGCGAGGCTCAGGGCCAGGCGCAGCATCTGCGGGTGGCCCGCAACACCGTGCATATGAGCCGCGACCATGCCTCGCGCCTGATCCTCACCGTGCTGCCCGCCCAGGCTTTGCCGGCGCCGGCAGCGGATTAACTAAGTACCCCCAGCCGGGCGCTCAAACCCCGCAACCTCGGGTTTTATCCAACACCCGAGGTTTCCCCCGTGAGCACCCTACCCCCCGATTCCCCCAGCCAGTCACTCGACCAGCTACCGGCGACAAAGCCCTCTGCGCTGTTCCAGGCCATGGAGCAGCTCAACACCCAACTGACCGACGAAGCGCAGCGCCTGCTCCAGCAGGCCAAAGTGCCCTACACCCTGCCTGCCAAGTGGGTCCTCGATGGCGACCAAGGCCTGTTGAACCGCAACCGCATCAATCTCGCCGTGCGTAAAAAACTCGAGGCACTGGAGACGGAACGTGTGCCCGACGGCCGAGTACTCAAGCGCTGGATACTCGATCAACATCAGGCCGCGCTGGAAGCCGAGGCCCACCTCAAGGTGGAGGACCAACTGCTATTGCCCAGCGACCGTGACCTGGTGCTGAACATTCCCGGCAGCCCACCCTTGCGTCCCGCGATGTATGCGCTGAGCTTCAGCCACCGCGAACGCACCATCGAGTTTGCCGGGGCGTTTGTCCTGACCGCCTTGCAGACACCCGTCACCCTACTGACGGGAGACACCAACGTCGGCAGCGTGCTGCTGTTCACGCCGTCCCGTGGCCTGGAGGCCTTCGCCTCGCTCAACCTGCTGGACCGCGCCCTGCGTGAGCGCATGGACCATCCCGCCTGGCGCCAGGAGTTGCTGCAACACCTACCCCGCCGCGACCAGCATCTGCGCGCAGCGGGCATCTGGCCTTTGCAACTGAACGTCATCGACTCCATGCCCCTGGCCGAACACACCTATAACGCCCTGCAGGCCAAACAGCGCCTGGACATCGACTTTGCGCTGGGCTTGAACGGCAACCCACCGCCACACAGCGTGGCCCAACTCACCGCCGAAATGGACCAGGCGATCTGCTGCACGCTCTGGAACCTCGATACACGCCTGGAACTGCGTGCGCAGCAGCTGCTGGACAAGCTGCTGCACGCTGCCGCACCGGACTGGTTTCGCCGCGCCACCCACGCGCAACACCAGACCCTGGTGCGACATACGCAGGCCTACGAACAGGCGCGCGAGGACCTGGTGGCGCTGCTGGGGCCGGCGGCGTCCCCCGAGCACCTGGCGCGGGCGCAGTTGCTCGAACGCCTCGATCAGGAGCTGGACATTCAGGCGCTGGTGCCCGAGCAGTTGCTGATCAGCACCGAACGGCCGTTGATGTCCGGCAACGCCTATCAACAACAGCACACCCTGACGGCACTGGCAGTGCGCGGCCTGCATGTCGGCGATACACAGCCAGGCTCAGCGTTCCTCAAGCACACCCGGCTGACCTACGCCGGCCAGCCACTGCCGCCCGAGTTCAGCGCAGTCACCCCGCAGTACCTGGCCGAACTGCTCGACACCCTGCAACCACGCTTTGACTTTGCCGACGAGCAGGCCAGCGCCCTCGGTTCCACAGTGGTCAAGCGCGCGATGCGAGACATGGTCGACACTCGGCTACAGGCGCTGGCCTACAGTGCCCTGCTGCAAAACCACATCAGCCCCACGGATTACCAGCTGTTTGAAAGCCTCAAGGCAACCCCGTCCGCCACCCTGAAGGCCAGTTGCGTAGCGCTGCACGAAGCGCCGCTCAAGGACCTGTGGGTGATGCGTCACCTTGACGAACAGGGCGCCACCCAACGCTTGCTGTTGTGTACACCCCAGGCGCCGCGCGCCGAGCAGTTCCAGGCCTTTGGCAGCGAGCGGGAATTGCAGGCGCACATTCTGGGCTGGAGCCAGGAGGTGCCGTCGCCCACCCGGCCGGTGACGATGAAGACGTACCTGCTTGAACAACTGGTCAGCCGCATCCGCCCCACCTACAACCTCATGCTATCGACCCTGGGCTTCAGGCCGGACACCCTGGAGCATCAGATGATCATCCTCAGCCCGGCCTCCAGCTATCAGGATTGTTTGCTGGAAATGAGCGAGAACCTGCTGGCCATGCAAGCGGATGAACACCTGCACCGCACCCCGGACTGGTTGAGCCGCGCGCCGAAAATTGATCGCCAGACACTCGCCGACCTCGATGAAGACGCCGCCGGCGCGGCCCAGGCCTATAGCGCCAGCCCTGGCAGCCCGGAGCAGTTTCCGGACTTCGACAGCTACCTGTATGAAGCGGCGCACAAGGCGCTCAACACGTTGCTCGGCAACCCCACACCGGCGGTCGATCCCAATCAGGTACAAGTCATCACGCCCCGCGAGCATGTCTCCTACACCATCCTTTACCGCAACGGTTATGACTACAGCCTTGGCTTCCTCAACCCCGCCGCCGACACCATGGCGCAGTTCAAGGGCCCCCCAGGCGTAGACCTGAGCCGGCTGAACGCGGAGGCCGTGAGCAAATCCGTCAGAGGTACCTGGATCGGGTCGCGCTACATCATGCAGGTGGAAAAAACCCTGCTGGATCCCCTGGCGCCTCACTACCCGTGGCGCCGCAACCTGGCACTGGAACTGACGCAATTGCGCATGAAAAAGGCCGCCTGGGTCAGCTGCCTGCAAGGTCATCTTGCGCGCAGCGACCTGGCCTGGCTGATCAGGAGCATCGACAGCCTGGGGGACAGCCGTCTTGCCACGCGCGCGCTGTACCAGGTATATCCGCTGGAGCTGTGCGGGCAGGTCATCGACGGCTGCTACCGCTTCCATCACCTGAATGACGTGCCCTTGCTGTACACCCCGCAATCACCGGACGGCATCGATTTTCGCGCGCAAAAAGAATTCAACGAGCGTCTGAAAAACGTCGGAGGCATGGCCAGCTACTACACCAAGCGCGTGGCAAGCCTTGAGCGCAGGGCATTCGAGTCAACCTTGCGCGACCTGCTGAACCGCCTGGAGCCCCAACGGCGCGGCGTTTACTCAAAACCGGTCTTCGACGTACCCCGCCCCTTCGAACCCCTGCGTGACCTGCGTTTCTACGTATACGACAAGCCTCTGCGGCACGTGCTCGACGACGTCAGGAGCACCACCACCAGCCGGCTCGAAATGATCATGGAGCTGGTTATCCTGATCGCCGAACTGACCATAGCCATCGCCACAATTCCGTTTCCGGTCCTGAGCCTGGCGCTGGGTACGCTGCTGGTTTTCAAGGACGCCATGCTGGCCCTGCATGCCTACAATCGCGGCGACACCCAAGCGGCCCTGAACCACTATCTGAGTGCGCTGCTCAACGCGGGCGGCGCGGTCCTGACCGACCTTAGGCCGGTGCTGTTGTCGGCCAGCAAGCTCGCCAACAAACCCTTGCGCCATATCGCCCGCCTGCCCCGGGAGCAAAAGGCGATGGCACTGATCCAACAGTTGCCGCCCGAACCAACAGCGCTGCGCGGCATGCAGCCGGTGGCGTTTGGCGGCGATGCGTTGTGGGCCGCGCAAACGCCCGACAGCCTTGGGCGGTTCCTGCTGTTTCGGTATGACGCCGTCCAGGACCAACTGCGCTCCACCGGCAAACTGGTGAGCAAAAAGGCCGACGGGCAATGGCTGCGCGCCGGGGTCGCCGGCGGTGCGCCCAAGTATGAAAAACTCCGCACACCCTACGAGCTACCGGAAAAACTGGGGGAGAACGTCGCCGGCGTCCTGGCGTCCGAAGACCGCACGGCGATGTTCCTCCTGGCACAAAACCTGGACGACTCGATGAATACCCACATGATCTGGTCAATGCGGCGCGAGTTGCATCCCGCCCTCGAATCGCACCTGAACCAGGTACAGCTGTTGACCCGTGATGCCGATGATTTTTTTGCAAAACTGCCGCCCCTGGTCAAGCGGGTCGAGACCCTGGACCTGGCACAAGACATTCTCCCCGCCGACCTCCTGCGACGGCTGCTCGACGATGCGCAGAGCCTGGTGATTGGCGAAACGTACTTTTCCATCGCCAGCAAACAGCTGCTGATCGAACACATGCCGCTGCTCAAGGAGTTGCAAGTCAAGGCGATCTACATCGAACACCTGTGGCGCGACGTGCATCATCTGCAAACCCACTCGCGGTTTTCCAAAGGCATTTCCAAACAGGCCAAAAAACATCTCAAGTCCACCGACCGAGCCCACTTCATGGACCCTGAGAGTGAGCATGGCTATTGGAAGTTGGTGGAGGCCGCAATGCAGAACGGCATCGAGATCAGGTCGCTGAATGCCTCCAGCTGCTACGACCTGGAAAACGTCCTCGGCCTGATCGACTCGCGGCCCGCTGCGACGCGTCCCGTATCGGTGATGAATTACTACTCCCACACCGTGCTCAACGCCGATATCGAAAAGGCTCCCGGTGAGCGCTGGATCGCACTGGTGGAACACAAACGCATGAGCACCTTCCGGGGCACGCCGGGTATGGCCGACCTGCAAAAAAGCATTGCGTTGCGGGTCGATGACGCCTTCGGTCAGCCCACGCGATTGGTCACCGACGTGGCCGGCGCCATTCCCGGAGACTCGTTGGCCAAGGGTGATCTGAAACTGTCGCTACGCACCTCCGTGCAAGCACTGGAACCGCCGTCGCCGCGCCCCGGGCCGGCGGCGGAGCACAGCCATTTCAATCGCTTTGACTTGCCCGAGGAACACCTCCCACTGTTTGCCCAAGAGATCACACTGCCACTGGGCAGCAAGGAAGCGATGTTCAATACCGCCTATCCCGAACTTGCCGCCGTACGCCGAAACGCACAGAGGACCTTCGAAACCACCCGCAAAAAACTGCGGGACGACGCACAGCAGTTCTTCAGCGAGCACACCCCGCCTGCCCGCGTCGCCCTGCCCGAGATCGCCGAAACCCTCGACGAAAAAGCCTTTATTGATCAGGTACTGGAGAGCGCCGACGGCCTGGTGGTGGGTGAGTCCCACGGTGCGACATCGAGCAAAGCGTTCCTGAGCAATCACATGGAGCACATGACGGGCCAACGCAACGTCAAGACGCTGTACCTGGAGCAACTCACCACCGAGCTGCATCAGGCCGACCTGGATATTGCCCACAGCACCGGGATCCTGACGAACGAGCTGAGGGCCTATCTGCACGCACTGGACACCGGCCACGGCGTGCCCGCCAGCAGCCCTCATAACTTCTCCAGCCTGGTGCAAGTGGCCATCAAGCACAAAGTACGCATCCGCGCCCTGGACTGCATCGCCAGTTTGCGGGTGGACGGGGTGCGCCCGACTCGAACCTCAATGTTCAACTACTTTGCGACGCAAGTGATCAAAGCCGATCAGTTGCGCGCCGGCCCGCACAAGTGGCTGGCGCTGGTGGGCGAGACACACCTTCACACCTACCACGGTGTGCCGGGGGTCGCCGACCTCAACAAAGGCATCAGCCTGCTGCTTGCGGATGTACCGCCCGGCTCGGGCAAAGGGTTTGCGCCGGAGCCCGCCAACGTCGCGACATTGCCGCCCGAGCAGAAGTGGCCGCTGGTGCGCTATGACTTCAGGAAAACAGTCGAAGCCGGCGCAGCAGCCACCCCGCTGAGCGGCTTGCAACAGCGCCTGAGGCGCCCTGGCGATTACCTGATACAGGGCGCCACGGACGACGCGAAGGAGATCGTCCACATGGACCGCAACCGCGTATTGATCCACACCCCGCTACGCCGCGACGTCAAAGGGTATTACGTCAATCGCTGGCATTTCGACAACTTGCGCTTCGCCACCCAGGAACACCTGATGACCTTTATCGAAACCCACAAACAAATGCGAAAAATCGACTGATGCTCCTCGGGCACCCCTTCCTTGGAGGGGGTGCCCTCGTCGAAAAAATGACCGTCCGTCAGCCACGATCAGTGAATCCTGCCTCCACGAAAAAACCGTTTCAGCTCTCGCCCGGGCTGCCGATACACCCGTACTAACCCATCGCTGGGCGCTCTTCCAGCACACACACGCAAATCTGTTCCTGGAGGAATTCGATGAATAGTTGGTTCGGCAATATCAGCGTCAATATGAAACTGGGCCTGGGCTTCGGCCTGGTGCTGGTGCTCACCGGAATCCTCGCGCTCACCGGCTGGACCAGCCTGGGCGGCCTGATCGACCGCAGCAACTGGATGAGCGACATCACCCAGCTCAACGCGTCGCTGACCAAACTGCGGATCGTGCGCCTGCAATACATGCTGGCCAACGGTGACGAAGCCGTAGCGCAAAACGTACAGACCAACCTCGACAGTTTTGCGGCCCAGCAACAGAAGCTGCTGGACAGCTTCAAGAGCCCGGACAACCTCAAGCTGCTCAACGAGCAAAAGGCGATCATCACCGCCTACCAGCAGTCCTTGAACAAAATGCGCGAGGCTTATCGCAACGGCAACGCCTCACGCCAAGTCATGGGTGACAAGGCCGACATCGCCAACGCGCAGATCAGCGCCCTGGACGCCAGCGTGCGCCAGATGTCCGACAGCGCCGAACGCTTCGCCCAGTTCGAAGCGGTGGCCTCCGCCAAGGAACAGTTCCAGTTGGCCCGCTACGAAGTGCGCGGCTACACCGGCAACGTCAACGCCGAAACCGAAGCCCGCGCGGCGGCGCAGATCGAGAAAGCCATCGACGGTTTGAAAGGCCTGCATGCCGTATTCGGCGCCAGCCAACAGACCGCCCTCGGCTCACTGGAAACCGCCCTCGGCGCTTATCGCAGTGCGGTGCAGAACTACAAGGCGGCCAACGCCAACATCGTCTCGGCCCGGGCAGAAATGACCACCCAGGGCACCGATATCGTCACCATCAGCGACAAGCTGTACGACATCCAGCTGCAACGCCGTGACGCCGAGAGCGCCCAGGCCCGCAGCCTGCAACTGATCAGCACGTTGCTGGCTTTGCTGGTGGGCATCGTGGCCGCCGTGATCATCACCCGCCAGATCACCCGCCCATTGCGCGAGACCCTGGCCGTGGTGGAGCGCATCGCTTCCGGCGACCTGAGCCACAACCTGCAGGTTACCCGCCGTGATGAACTGGGCGTACTGCAACAAGGCATCCAGCGGATGGGCGTGACGCTGCGCGAACTGATCACCGGCATCCGTGACGGCGTGACCCAGATCGCCAGCGCCGCCGAAGAGTTGTCGGCCGTGACCGAACAGACCAGCGCCGGGGTCAACAGCCAGAAGATCGAGACCGATCAAGTGGCCACCGCCATGCACGAAATGACGGCCACGGTGCAGGAAGTCGCACGCAACGCCGAACAAGCCTCCCAGGCCGCCTCGGCCGCCGACGGCGAAGCCCGCGCCGGTGACAAGGTGGTGGCCGAAGCCATCGCCCAGATCGAACGTCTGGCTGCCGAAGTGGCGCGCTCCACCGACGCCATGACGCACCTGCAACAAGAGAGCAACAAGATCGGCAGCGTGATGGACGTGATCAAGGCCGTGGCCGAGCAGACCAACCTGCTGGCACTCAACGCCGCCATCGAAGCCGCCCGTGCCGGTGAAGCCGGTCGCGGTTTTGCGGTGGTTGCCGATGAAGTCCGGGGCCTGGCCCAGCGCACCCAGAAATCCACCGAAGAAATCGAAGGCCTGGTGGCCGGTTTGCAGAACGGCACCCAGCAAGTGGCCGCCGTGATGAACAACAGCCGCAGCCTCACCGACAGCAGCGTCGAACTGACCCGCAAGGCCGGTGTATCACTGGAAAACATCACCCGTACGGTGTCGAACATCCAGTCGATGAACCAGCAGATTGCCGCCGCCGCCGAACAACAGAGTGCCGTGGCCGAAGAGATCAGCCGCAGCATTGTGAACGTGCGGGACGTGTCGGAACAGACGGCGGCGGCCAGTGACGAGACGGCCAAGTCGAGTGTGGAACTGGCGCGCCTGGGCGGGCAATTGCAGCAGATGGTCAGCCATTTCCGGGTGTAAACACACCTTCAACGCAAGCACCTTCATACTGTGGCGAGGGAGCTTGCTCCCGTTGGGCCGCGAAGCGGCCCCAGTCCAAACAACTGAGACCGTTCAGGTAAACCCGGCGCCTGGTTTTGGGGCTGCTGCGCCGCCCAACGGGAGCAAGCTCCCTCGCCACATTAGAACGGGTTCAAACCGCTACTTCTTCGACAAACACCAACCGGTTCCCCGACGGGTCGCTGATGCTCATTTCGCGACTGCCCCACGGCGTGTCTTCAATCCCGGGCTTGGCGTTGCGGTAGTTTTTGGCCAGCAACTGCCGCTGATACGCCTCCAGCCCCTGGGTTTGAATCCGCACCGCCGCACCCGGCGTGCAATCGCCATGGTGCTCGGACAGGTGCAGCACGCATTCCCCCAGCGACACCTGCAGGTACAGCGGGAAATTGTCTTCGAACCGGTGCTGCCAATCGACCTTGAACCCCAGGAAGTCGACGTAGAACTCCAGCGTCCTGGCCTCGTCGAAACTGCGCAGAATGGGGGTGACTTTTCCTAAGTGCATGGTGATTGCTCCGTGTTTGAGAGCGGCCACTATAAAGCCGCGAACCCTTTACGCAAATCCCCGCTGCGCGCCAGGAATCGTCCGGGCCGCTGGCCGTTGGGCTGGCCGTCGCTGTAGCTCAACACGCCGTTGACCCACACCCCGTCAATCCCTTCCGCCGCGCGCTGGGGCGCCTTGAAATCCGCCACATCCCGCACCCGCAACGGGTCGAACAACACCAGGTCCGCCCAGTGCCCTTCGCGAATTTCGCCGCGCTCGGCCAAGCCAAAGCGCGCGGCCGACAAGCCGGTCATCTTGTGCACCGCGGTGTGCAGCGGGAACAAACCAAGGTCCCGGCTGAAATGCCCCAGCACCCGTGGAAACGCGCCCCACAACCGTGGATGCGGGAACGGATCTTCCGGCAAACCATCCGAACCGATCATCGACAACGGATGCGCCATGATGCGCTGCACATCGGCTTCATCCATCCCGTAATACACCGCGCCGGCAGGTTGCAGGCGACGGGCGGCGTCCATCAGCGGCACCGCCCACTCAGCGGCAATGTCTTGCAGGTCCCGCCCGCCCATTTCCGGGTGCGGCGTCGACCAGGTGATGGTGATACGAAACGCATCGGTGACTTGCTTGAGGTCCAGGGTCGAAGAGCTGGCCGCATAGGGATAGCAATCGCAGCCCACCGGATGAGTCTTCGCTGCGTGTTCCAGTGAAGCCAACAATTGCGGGCTACGCCCCCAGTTGCCGGCGCCCGCGCACTTGAGGTGGGAAATAATCACCGGTGCCCTGGCGTGACGACCAATCTGAAACGCCTCGTCCATGGCCTCCAGCACAGGCTCGAATTCGCTGCGCAAATGGGTGGTGTACACCGCGCCGAACGCCGTGAGCTCTTCACTCAGTTGCAGCACTTCATCGGTCTCGGCGTTGAACGCGCTGGCGTACGCAAGGCCGGTGGACAAACCCAGGGCACCGTCCGCAAGACTCTCCTGCAACTGCACGCGCATGGCGGCGATTTCGCCGGGCGTGGCGGTGCGGTGCAGGTCGTCCATATGGTTGCTGCGCAGCGCCGTGTGGCCGATCAGCGCCGCCACGTTCACCGCCGGGTGGGCGTTTTCCACCGCCGCTCGGTAATCGGCAAAACGCGGATAGGCGAAGGCCTCACGCTTGCCCAACAGGTTCATCGGGTCCGGCGGATCGGCCCGCAGGCTCACCGGCGAAGCGCTGATGCCGCAATTGCCGACGATCACCGTGGTCACGCCCTGGCTGAGCTTGGGCAGCATCTGCGGGTGACGAATCACCACGGTGTCATCGTGGGTGTGCACGTCGATAAACCCCGGCGCCAGCACGCGCCCGGTGGCGTCGATTTCATGCTCGGCAGTGTCCAGGGACAGGTCGCCGATTTTCTCGATACGCCCTTCGCGCAACGCCACATCGGCGACATAGCCGGGGGTGTTGCTGCCATCAATGATCAAAGCCTGGCGGATCAGCGTGTGGTACTTCATCTCAATCTCCAAGCGGCAGGCTGTCGGGGCCGCCGCGATAATCGTCCAGGGCCAGCTTGATCCGTCGCAGGCGTTCCTGGTTGTCGTCCGGCATGGCCAGGGCCAGCTCGGTGGCGAGCACGTCGATGGCCAACAGCATTCCGTAGCGCGCCGCCGTTGGCTTGTAGATAAAACTGGTTTCCGCCGGTTGCAGCGGTAGCAACACATCGGCCAGCTGCGCCAGCGGGGAGTCCGGCAGAGTGATGGCGATGATTTTTGCGCCGTAGTTACGCGCCAGCGCCACCACGCCCAACACCTCCGGGGTGATGCCGGTCAGCGAGCAGACGATCAGCGCATGCTCCGGGCCCAAGGTGGCGGCCGTCACGCGCATCATCACCGGGTCGTGGCAGGCGGTGATCGAGTAGCCCAGGCGCACCAGGCGCACTTGCAACTCGTCACTGCACAGGCTCGACGGCCCGCCCATGCCGAACGCGTGGATCATCCGCGCATGGCCCAGCAGGCTCACAGCGTCGACAAAACTGCGCTGGTTGAAACCGGACAGGTGCCGGCGCAACGTCGCCTCGATATCGCTGAGAATCTGCCGGTGAAACGCCGACTGCTCCGGCAGGCCCGCCGGGTCAAGAAAACGGCTGCCGACGCCGCTGGCCTGGGCCAGTTGCAGGCGCAGGTCACGCAGGTCGCGGCACCCGACGCTGCGGGCGAAACGCGACAAGGTCGCGGTGCTGACCTCGGCCCGCTGGGACAATTCTTCCAGGCTGGCGGACGCTGCAAAGCCGACATCCTCGAGCATCAGCTTGGCGATACGCCCTTCGCCGGCGCTGAAGGAATCCTGGCGGGCGCGGATCTGGTAGAGGATGTCCATCGGTTCGGCTCCGGGTTACAAAATGCAGGACAGGCCATAAGTCAGACCGAAGGCGACCACCGAAATCAGGGTCTCCAGCACGGTCCAGGTCTTGAAGGTCTGGATCACCGTCATATTGAAGTATTCCTTGATCAGCCAGAAGCCGCCGTCGTTCACGTGGGAAAAGATGACCGACCCCGCACCGGTGGCCAGCACCAGCAATTCCGGATGGGGATAACCCAGGCCCATCGCCACCGGCGCAACCACGCCCGACGCAGTGGTCATGGCCACCGTAGCCGAGCCGGTGGCGATGCGCATCAACGCGGCGAACAGCCAACCCATCACCAGCGGCGACAAGTTGAAGGCATGCGCCAGGCCAAGGATTTCATTGGTGACGCCAGCGTCCACCAAAATCCGGTTCAAGCCGCCGCCCGCGCCCACCAGCAAGGTGATGCTGGCCGTCGGTGCCAGGCATTCGTTGGTGAACTTGAGGATCGATTCACGGTTGAAGCCCTGGGCCAGGCCCAGGGTCCAGAAGCTCACTAAAGTGGCCACCAGCAGCGCGATCACCGAGTTGCCGATAAACAACAGGAACTGGTTGAACGCGGTGCCCGGCGTGGAAATCAGGTTGGCCCAGCCGCCGATCATCATCAGCACCACCGGCAACAGGATGGTGCCCATGGTCAGGGCGAAACTCGGCAAACGGATGCGCGGTTCGCGGTCGATGAACTGGCGTTCCAGCGGGTTTTCCGCCGGCAGGTGAATGTGCGGCACGATGAACCTGGCGTACAGGGGGCCGGCAATGATTGCCGTCGGGATACCCACCAGAATCGCATACAGCACGGTTTGACCGACCGACGCGTTATAGGCCAGCACCGCCATCATGGCCGCCGGATGGGGCGGCACCAGCGCATGCACCACCGACAAGCCCGCCACCATCGGCAAACCGACCATCAGGATCGACACGCCCACTCGCCGTGCCACGGTAAAGGCGATCGGCACCAGCAACACAAAACCGACCTCGAAAAACAGCGGCAGCCCCACCAGGAAGGCAATGCACACCATTGCCCAGTGGGCATTACGCTCGCCGAAGCGGTTGATCAGCGTGCGCGCCACCTGCTCGGCGCCGCCGGATTCGGCCATCATCTTGCCGAGCATCGTCCCCAGCGCGACCACCAGCGCAATATGCCCCAGCGTCTTGCCGACGCCCGCCTCGTAGGAGCCCATGATCGTGTCCGCCGGCATCCCGGCCAACAGGGCCAGGCCGATGGACACCAGGGTGATGACGATAAACGGGTTGAGCCGGTAACGCGCGATCAATACGATCAATGCAATGATGGCGATGGCGGCGTAGATCAACAGCCAATACCCCGGTGATGCGGCCATGCGGTACTCCTCGGAAAGGGTCACGTCGAATAGGTTGTGAAACTCATAAATCATTACCGAGGTGGATTTTCAATTTTTATGAAAGTAATTTTCGCCCACGGATAAGCCCTGTCGCGCAGGGATATGCCCAGGGTCAGTGGATGAAAATTCGGGGGGCGTTCTTACATGAAGATTGCCGGGGCTGGAAACTCAACTGCGCAGGCCGAGTCTTAGACTGCACACCGACTCATGACCAGGAAAACCCAGAATGAATCGTCAACACCTGCTTGTTCCCTTCGCCGCCGGCGCCCTGCTGCTCGCCCTGTGCGGCACGGCCTCGGCCGACGAGAACCCGGCGCTGAAAAAATGCATGGACGGCGCCAACACCACCGCCGACATGGTCGATTGCAATGCCAGGGAAACTAAGGTTCAGGACGCGCGCCTGAACACCGCCTACAAAACCGCGATGACGGCGATGGAAGGCAACCGCAAGCAGCAATTGCAGGATGTGCAGCGCCAGTGGATCAAGTTTCGCGATGCCAATTGCGGCTTCATCGGCTCGGCAACCGGCGGCACCATCGACCAGGTCAACGGCTCCGGCTGCGTGCTGGACATGACCCAGACCCGCGCCCAGGAATTGGAAAACCTGGTCGGGCCGTGATACTAGTCGTGCTGTACCCGGGCGCGCTTGAGCAGTTTGCGGCAGCGTTCGGACAGGTGCAGCACCCGCAGATGCTTGCCGGCCTTGGTGTACCGCTCCCGCAGGGTCATCAAGGCGGCAATCGCTGAATAGTCGACAAAGCTCAAGTGACGGCAATCCAGCGTCACCTGGACCGGGTCGTTGGCCGGGTCGAACCGGTTGAGAAACGTCGTGGTCGAGGCAAAGAACAGCGTGCCGTGCACCCGATAGAGTTTGCTGCCGTCCGGCTCCATATGCTCATCGGCATACAGCTCACGCGCTTGCTGCCAGGCGAAGTTCAGCGCCGCAATCACAATCCCGCAGAGCACCGCCGTCGCCAGGTCGGTGAACACGGTAATCACCGTCACCGCCATGATCACCAGCACGTCGTTGAGCGGCACCTTGTTGATCACCCGCAACGAAGCCCAGGCAAACGTCTGCTGGGACACCACGAACATCACGCCCACCAGCGCCGCCAGCGGAATGCGCTCGATCAGCGGTGACAGAAACAGAATGAACAACAGGATCATCACCCCGGCAAATACCCCGGAGAAGCGCCCGCGTCCGCCGGAGCTGAGGTTGATCACGGTTTGCCCGATCATCGCGCAGCCGCCCATGCCGCCGAACAGGCCCGAGACCATATTCGCCGCGCCCAGGGCCACGCTTTCGCGGTCGGGGTAGCCCCGGGTTTCGGTGATTTCGTCGGTGAGGTTGAGGGTCAGCAGGGTTTCCAGCAGGCCGACCATGGCCATCAGGATCGCGTAGGGCGCGATGATGTGCAGGGTTTCGAGGGTCCAGGGAATCTGCGGCAGCGCGAAGGTCGGCAGGCCGCCGGCGATGTGGGCCATGTCGCCCAGGGTGCGGGTCGGCAGGCCGAGCAGATACACCGCCAGGCCCACGCCGAGGATCGCCACCAGGGCTGGCGGCACGGCGCGGGTCAGGCGCGGCAGCAGGTAGACGATGGCCATGGTTGCCGCAACCAGCCCGGTCATCACGTACAGCGGCGTGCCGCTGAGCCAGGTGTCACCGCTCTTGAAGTGCTCCAGCTGCGCCAGGGCAATGATGATCGCCAGGCCGTTAACGAACCCGAGCATTACCGAGTGCGGCACCATGCGCACCAGCTTGCCCAGGCGCAACAGGCCAAAGGCGACCATGATCAAGCCGCCCAGCAACACAGTGGCCAGCAAGTACTGCACGCCGTGCTGCACCACCAGTGCAACGATCACCACCGCCATCGAGCCGGCGGCACCGGAGACCATCCCCGGCCGGCCGCCGAACAGCGCGGTGAGGGTGCAGATGATGAACGCGCCGTAAAGGCCCATCAGCGGGTTGAGGTGGGCGACCAGGGCGAAGGCGATGCATTCGGGCAGCAAGGCAAAAGACGTGGTGAGTCCGGCCAGGGTGTCGGCGCGCAGACGGGTGAGGTTCATTGAAGTACCGGGGAGTCGCGGGGATAAGGCTGGGGATGGTACGGAATTGGGCGAGGTGGGGCTAGTGTTGGGTAAGACAATGGGACCGAGTCGCCCCTTTCGCGAGCAAGCCCGCTCCCACACTTAACCGAGTTCCAACTTTGGAATGCGGTCAAATGTGGGAGCGGGCTTGCCCGCGATGGGCTCAACTCGGTTTCAAGCGAACATCACACCATCTCGTTGCGAATCCACTCGACTACAGAGGTCCGCTTCGGCGCCCACCCGAGCAATTCCCGCGCATGCTTGCCACGCACCCGGCTGTTGGAGCCCAGGCCATAGTTGGCCATTTCATAGCCCCACTCGGCCTCGGAATCCGCCAATGGCCAATCCTGTGGCTTGCCCAGTTTCAGCGCTTCGGCAATCGCGGTGGTCATGTCGACAAACGCCGCTTCGCCACTCTCCACAAAGTAGAACGTACCCGGCACATTCTTTTCCAGCGCCAGCAGGTACAGCGCCACCACGTCTTCGATGTGCACGTTGGACCAGATGTTCTGGCCAGTGCCCACATGACGCACTACGCCGCTCTTGCCCGCCTGCTTGAGCAAGCGCGGCAATTGCACGCTGTCGCGCTTCACGCCCAGGCTGTGGCCGTAGATCAGGGTGTTGCAGATCACCGCCGAGTTCACGCCGTCTTGGGCGGCAGCCAGGATCAGGTTATCAATGGCCACGCGGGCGGCCTTGTCGACGGTCGGCTCCGGCAGGTTGTCTTCGACGTAGATGACGTCGCTCGACTTACCGCCGGACGCATCACCGACGATGCTCGAACCGCTGGTGTGCAGGAACGGCTTGTTGGAACCGCGCAAGGCGGCCAGCAAGGTTTCCACAGCACCGCGATGGTCGCTGCTGGCGGCGTTGATGACCGCGTCAGCCTTCTTCGCTTGCTCGGTCAGCAGCGCGCTGTCATCCAGCGTGCCGGTCACCGGCGTGATGCCCAATGCAGTCATTTCGGCAGCTTGCTCGGCACTGCGCACCAACCCGGTGACGTTATGGCCGGCCTTGACCAGGCCCGTGGCGATGGAGCCGCCGATAAAACCGGCAGCGCCGGTAATGAATACGTTCATGGAGGTGTCTCCCTGCGTGAGTAATTGATGGCGTCAGTATTGCGGACCTATCCATGCGGAATAAGTCCGTATTGCCCAATTCAATCTTGCGCAGGGGTCACGAATCAGCTGGCGTAGCTGGCCAGCTTGCCCTGGATAAAGTCCAGGAAGCACTGGATGCGCAAGGCCAATTGCGAGTTGCGGTAGTACACGGCGTTGATCGGCTGGCGATAGCCGCTGTTGAACTCGGCCAGCACCGGTATCAGGCGCCCGGTCTTGATGTCCTGGGCGGTCATGAAGTCCGACAGACAGGTGATGCCCTGCCCTTCCAGCGCCAGCTGGCGCAAGGTTTCGCCGCTGGAGGCGGCGACGCCCGGCTGGATCTGCCAGCGATCCCCGTGCACATGGCGCAATGGCCAGTGGTTGAGGGTTTCGGTCTGGGTGAAGCTGAGCAAGGTGTGTTCGGCCAGTTCGGCAACAGTGCCGGGGGTGCCGTGCTGTTCCAGGTAAGCCGGGCTGGCGAGGATATGCAGCGGGCTGCAACCCAGTGAGCGGGCGTGCAGGGTCGAGTCGGCCAGGGCACCAATGCGGATCGCGATGTCGGTGCTCTGCTCCAGCAGGTCGATGATCAGGTCGTTGCTGTTCAGCTCCAGCTGGATATCCGGGTACAGGCCACGAAACTCGGCGATGTACGGCACGATCGCGTGCAGCATGAACGGCGACGCCGCGTTGATCCGCAGGCGCCCCGACGGGGTTTGCTGGCGCGACGACAGGCGCTCTTCGAGGTCGTCCATCTGTTCGAGGATCACCTTGGCCCGCTCGAAGAAATACTTGCCCTCTTCGGTCAGGTCCATGCGCCGGGTGGTGCGGTTGATCAAGGTGGTGTCGAGCTTGGCTTCCAGGCGCGACAAGGTGCGGCTGACCGCCGAAGGCGTCTGCCCGACCTGTTCGGCTGCGGCGGAAATCGACCCGCATTCAATCACGCAGACAAAGATCTGTAGCTCATCGGATCGGGCTTTCAACGTGAATCCTCTTTATAGCGGCTGCACGGATACTAGCCGCATTACAGACTCAGGTTAAACACCTGCGCCAGATGCTGCTCATAACGCGCCACGTCGGCTTCGATGGCCGGGCGCTTCATCACGTCCACGCAGAGGAAGGTCGGCAGGCCGGTCATGCCAAGGAATTCGTTGGCCTTGTGGAACGGGAAATACACCGCGTCCACGCCCTTGGCTTCGAAGAAGTCGGTAGGGTCGTCGAAGGCTTGCTGCGGGGCGTTCCAGGTCAGCGACAACATGTATTGCTTGCCCTGGATCAGGCCGCCGCTGCCGTATTTCTGCGAAGAGTCGGAGCGGGTGCGGCCGTCGCTGGCGTACAGGCTGCCGTGGCCTTCGGTGAAGACTTCGTCGATGTACTTTTTGACGATCCACGGGGCGCCCATCCACCAGCCGGGCATCTGGTAAATGATCACGTCGGCCCAGAGGAAC
Organism: Pseudomonas sp. 1912-s; assembly: GCF_029269205.1. Taxonomy (NCBI): domain Bacteria; kingdom Pseudomonadati; phylum Pseudomonadota; class Gammaproteobacteria; order Pseudomonadales; family Pseudomonadaceae; genus Pseudomonas; species Pseudomonas sp. 1912-s. Next base: position 75,404 of record NZ_JARIXR010000025.1, read on the forward strand.
TTGGCGACTTCTTCGGCCACGTCGTAGCCGGCGTCGATGTGGGTTTCCTTGACGTCGACGCCGCCACGGTCCAGCACGGCCAGGGCGGCTTCATGCAGGGTGCTGTTGTAGCGACCGTCGGAATGGGCGAACTTCTTGCCGCCGTTGAGCAGGAGAACTTTCTTCATGGGGGTGCCTAAAGATTAAAAATGTCTGAAGGCAGGGTAAAGAGGTCGGGGCTTTGGAATAAGCGCCGGGCAGGCAAAATACATTTGACCGGAAAGCACGAATCAACAATAGATTCTTAACCACTGATCAGCAGATGCCCACCCAACGCGGCCATGCCGATAAAAAATACGCGCTTGAACAACACCGCGCTGATGCGCTGGCGCAGGGCCTGGCCCAGCCACATGCCGAGCAGCGCGGGTACCAGCGCCAATAGCGAGGCATTCAACTCGCCGCCGCCCAGGCTACCGCGCCAGAACAGCCCGGCCGCCAGCGCCAGGGTCGATACGGTGAACGAAAGCCCCAGCGCCTGCACCAGTTGGTCGCGGTTCAAGCCCAACGCTTGCAGATACGGTACCGCCGGGATCACAAACACCCCGGTGGCCGAGGTGATGACCCCGGTCAGCACCCCGCACAGCGGCCCCAGCCAGCGCTCGGTGGCCGGGCCCACGTTGAACGTCGGCAGCAACAGCCCGCTCAAGGCATACACCAGCAACGCCCCGCCCAACGCCCGCACCACCCAATGCCCGCCGTCCATGCCCAGCCACAACGAGCCCAGCCCGGTGCCAAGGAAAATCAGCAGGAGCATCGGCCACAGGCGTTTGATCAAGGCGCCCAGGTGACCGCCGAAGGCCAGTTGCCAGAGGTTAGTGACGGTGGACGGAATGATCAGTAGCGCGGCAGCCTGCGCCGGCAACATAGCCAGGCCGAGCATGCCCATGGCGACGGTGGGCAGGCCCAGGCCGATCACGCCCTTGACCGTGCCGGCCAGCATAAACGTGCCGATCACCAGTAATGTCAGGGCCGGACCGAGGTTTTGGTAGAACGCGAGAAAAGTATTCATGGGTTGATTTTGCGGGCTTGCCGTGGGATTTGAAATTCGCCATATACTGAGCTTGCCTCTTGTTTTGTTTGAGGCTGATGGCCCCATCGCAGGCAAGCCAGCTCCCACAGTGATCGCATTCCAAAGTGGGAGCGGGCTTGCCGCGATGAGGCCGGCACAGCCACCCTGGAAACTCGCCATGCACTTTGACCTGATCGACCTGCGCCTGTACCTGCACATCCTCGACACCGGCAATATCACCGCCGGCGCCGGCCGCAGCCATTTGTCCCTGGCTGCCGCCAGCGCGCGGATCCGGGCGATGGAAGCTTCACTGGGCATTGAGTTCCTGGAGCGTGGCCGCCGAGGCGTCACCCCGACACCGGCAGGCAAAGCCCTGGCCCGTCACGCCCGCCTGCTGTTGCAGCAAGCCGAGCACCTGCAGCAAGACCTGGCGGAATACGCCAACGGCGTCAAAGGCCAGGTGCGCCTGCTGTGCAACACCACCGCCCTGAGCGAATACCTGCCGGAACTGCTGGCGGATTTTCTGCACGAGCACCCCAACCTCGACATCGACCTGCAGGAACTGCCGAGCCTGCGCATCACCCAAGCCTTGCGCCAGGGCACAGCAGACCTCGGGATTATTTCCGATGCGGTGGACACCCACGGCCTGCAAACCCTGCCCTTTCGCGACGACCCGCTGGTGCTGATCATGCCGCTGGATCATCCCTTGGCCGAACGCACCGTGAGTTTTATCGACAGCTTGCAGCACGACTACGTGGGCCTGGCCGCCGGCAGCGCGCTGGCGGTGTACCTGGAAGAACAGGCGCTGCACGCCGGCTTTCGCTTGCAGACACGCATCCGCGCGGACGGCTTTGACGGGTTGATTCGCATGGTCGCCCGGGGCGCCGGGCTGGGGATCGTGCCTCAGGCGGCGCTGGAGCGCTGGCCGTTGGAGCGGCGCTTCAAGGCCCAACCCCTGACCGAGGAGTGGGCCTGTCGCAAGCTGCTGTTATGCGCCCGCGAGTTCGAGCGATTGCCGGGTTACGCCAGGGCCTTGTTCGACGCCTTGGCCGCGCCCTTGCGGAAAAATACGTAGTACACCAGCGACAGAATCAGCAGGAACGGCACGCCGAACACCAGCGTCATCTTGAACGCGTCGGTGAAGAACGTGGTGATCATCACCGCCCCCATCAACACCAGGCCCAGCAGGGTGCTGTAGGGAAACAGCGCCAGCTGGAACGACAACTTCGCCCCGCCATGACGCTGGCGGTAGCGGCGGAAAAACAGGTGCGTAAGGAAGATCATGAACCAGGTGAAGATCGCGCCAAACATCGAGATTGCCATCATCAGGGTGAACGAGCTTTCCGGGTACACCACGTTCAGCAGCGTCGCCAGGGCGATGCCCGAACTGGACAGCAGCAAGGCGTTCAAGGGGATCCCGCTCTTGCTCAAGGCGCCCATGGACTTGGGCGCAAAACCGGCGCGGGACAGGCTGAACATCATGCGGGTGGTGATGTAGAGCTGGCTGTTCATCGCCGACAAGGCGGCGATCAGGATCACGAAGTTCATCACCCCGGTGGCGCCAGGAATGCCGATGGTCTGCATCACTGTGACGAACGGGCTCTGGGCATGCCCGGCCTGGTTCCACGGCACGATGGCCAACATCAGCGCCAGGGTCAGCAGGTAGAACACCACCAGCCGCACGATGGTTGCGCGGAAAGCTTTCTTCACCGCCTGCTCCGGGTCGGCTGCTTCACCGGCGGCCACCGCGATCATTTCCACGCTCAGGTAGCTGAAGATCGAGACGATCACCGCGATCCACATGCCGCTCAACCCATTCGGGAAAAAGCCGCCGTGGGCGGTGTAATGCTGCACACCGTAATCCGGGTTGCCGGAGCCGAACACCACATACACCGCGAGGATGATGAAGCCGACGATGGCGCTGATCTTGATCGTGGAGAACCAGTACTCGAAGTTGCCGAAAGTCTTGACGCTGATAGCGTTGAGCACGATCAGCACGCTGGAAAACGACACGATCCACACCCACTCCGGCACGTTGGCGAACCAGTACTTCATGTACATCGCCACCGCCGTGACCTCGGCGCCCACCGCCAGCACAATCGCCGCCCAGTACGCATACCGCACCAGGAAGCCCGCCAGCGGGCTGACGTAAAACTCGGCATACGCGCCGAACGAGCCCGAGGTGGAATGCGCCACGGTCATCTCCGCCAGGCACCCCATCAACAGCAAGGTGATCAGCGCGCCAATGGCATAGCTGACCAGCACGCTGGGCCCGGCATAACCGATGGCGTAGGCGCTGCCCATGAACAGCCCGGTGCCGATGGCGCCACCGATGGCGATCATGCTCATCTGGCCGGAAGTGAGCTGGCGCCTGAGGCCCAACTCGCGATTGGTAATTTCGGCAAAGCCTTGGTCTGGCGTGGTCACGTGGCGTGCCCCTTTATTATTGTGATTGCACTGTTTGTTGCTTGCCCCGAACCTTGTGGGAGCTGGCTTGCCTGCGATGCAGACACCTCGGTATGTCAGTTAAACCAAAGTGATGCCATCGCAGGCAAGCCAGCTCCCACAAGGGTTTTGTGTTGTATCAGGTAACGCTATGGCGCACTTTGAATTGCGGCTGGTCCCAGGTTTTCTGGTCGAGAATTTCGCCGAGGATTTCCACCGCATCCCACACCTCAACAAAGCTGGTGTACAACGGGGTAAACCCGAACCGCATGATGCGCGGCTCGCGATAATCACCAATCACGCCACGGGCGATCAAGGCCTGGATAACCGCATAGCCTTGCGGGTGTTCAAAGCTGACGTGGCTGCCGCGCCGGGCATGTTCACGCGGAGTGATCAGGGTCAATTCGTGGGCGGCGCAACGGGACTCCACCAACGCAATAAACAGGTCAGTCAACGCCAGGGATTTGGTACGAAGGCTGGCCATGTCGGTCTGGGCAAAAATATCCAGGCCACATTCCACCATCGCCAGCGAAGTAATCGGCTGGGTGCCGCACAGGTAGCGCGCAATGCCCTGGCTCGGCGCATAACGCGATTCCATGGCGAACTGCCGGGTATGCCCGAACCAGCCCGAGAGCGGCTGTGTGACCACATCCACCAGCGCCGGGTTGACCCACACAAACGCCTGGGAGCCGGGCCCGCCGTTGAGGTATTTGTAGGTGCAGCCAATCGCATAATCGGCCGCGGCCTGATGCAGGTCGATCGGCACTGCGCCCGCCGAATGCGCAAGGTCCCAGATCGCCAGCGCGCCACATTCATGGCTCAACGCGGTCTGGGCCTGCATGTCGTACATGTAGCCGGTCTTGTAGTTGACGTGGGTAAGCATCACCACGGCGGTGTCCTGGTCGATGGCCTGGGGCAGTTCGTCCGGGCTGTTGACCAGGCGCAGGGAGTAGCCCTGTTGCAGCAGTTCGGTCAGGCCTTCGGCGATGTACAGGTCGGTGGGGAAATTGCTCGCTTCGCTGACGATCACCTTGCGGCTTGGCGCCCGCTCGCGCTGCACGGTCAACGCGGCGCTGAGCACTTTGAACAGGTTGATGGAGGTGGTATCGGTGATCACCACTTCACCGTCGCGGGCCCCGATCAGCGGCGCCAGGCGATTGCCCAGACGCTGGGACAAATCGGCCCAGCCGGCGCTGTTCCAGCTGCGAATCAGCCCGTTGCCCCACTCCTCGGCTATCACCGCGTGCGCCCGCTCCAGCGCTGCCACCGGGCGTGCGCCGAGGGAGTTGCCGTCGAGGTAGATCACCCCGGCAGGCAAGGCGAATTGGTTGCGCAGCGGCGCCAGCGGATCCTGGGCGTCGAGGGTCAGGCAATGGGTGCGGGTGGTCATGGTCAGTCCTGTTCTTGTAGTAACAATGAGCCAAATAATGAACGAAGCTTTAGAGAATTTTCGTGCAAAGTGGTGGGCAACAGGCTAATTAAGCTGTAGGAAATTCGAATTTAACCCCCAAACACGCGGATTTATTCTAACCATGATGCTCGACGCCACCGACCTGCGCCTTCTGCATTTCCTGCAACAGGATGGCCGTATCAGCAACCAGGAACTGGCGGAGAAAGTCGCCCTGTCGCCATCGGCCTGCCTGCGGCGTTTGCGCCTGCTGGAGAGCGAGGGAATCATCAGTGGGTATCGGGCGGTGTTGAACGCGGAGCAACTGGGGATCGAGCTGGAGGCGATCGTCCACCTGTCATTGCGCCAGGATGTGGAGGATTGGCACGAGACGTTTATCAAGAAGGTGCAGGGTTGGCCGGAGGTGGCCAGTGCGTATGTGATTACCGGGGCGAGCAACTATGTGTTGCGGGTGCAGGCGCGCAACCTCAAGCACTTTTCGGACTTTATCGTGAACCACCTGAACCGCACGGCGGGGGTGATGGATATTCGCTCGGAGATCGTGTTGCAGAAGATCAAGGATCGGGATGATTTGCTGGATCTGGTTGTTCGCAAATAGCACGAACACTACAACCCCCTGTAGGAGCTGGCTTGCCAGCGATAGCGGTCGTTCAGTCACCACCGTCATCGCCGGCAAGCCGGCTCCTACAGGGATCGGGATCAGTCTTCGAGAGCGCGCACCCGCTGCATGCGCTTCTGCTCTACCGGCGCCGCCGCCGACTGCAACTCAAAGTCAAAATCAATCTGCGCAAACTGCCCTTCCACGCCAAATTCCTTCGCCAGGTTCGCATCCTCGCTGAAGCGAATTTCGGCGATCAACTCATCCCGCGTCGCATAGGCAAAATCATCATGCAGGTATGGATCGTCCGACAGGTTGATCTGCGTGGTCAGGTGCCGGTGGCCCGGTGCCGAGATGAAGAAGTGGATATGCGCCGGCCGCTGCCCGTGGCGCCCCAACTGGTCGAGCAATTGCTGAGTCGGACCGGTCGGCGGGCAGCCGTACCCGGACGGCACGATGCTGCGAAAACGATAGTTGCCCTGGGCATCGGTCTCGATCCGACGGCGCAGGTTGAACTCCGACTGCGTGCCGTCAAACCACGAATACGTGCCGCCCGTGTTGGCCTGCCACACATCGACAATCGCCCCCGCCAGCGGCTTGCCGTGGGTGTCGCGCACCTGGCCCTGCATGAACAGCGGCACACCCGGATCCAGCCCGTCATCCAGCCGCGCCTCGTATTTGGACAGCGGCGCGCCGGCCACATACAGCGGGCCTTCGATGGTGCGCGGGGTGCCGCCGGATTTGCCGGCTTCCTCGTCCGCCGCGTCCATCAGCATGTCCAGGTAATGCTCCAGGCCCAGGCCTGCCGCGAGCAACCCGGCTTCCTGGTTCTTGCCCAGTTCGTTGAGGTAGTTGACCGCCTTCCAGAACTCTTCCGGGGTCACTTCCAGGTCTTCGATGATGTTCACCGTGTCCCGCAGGATCCGGTAGATCAGCGCCTTGGCCCGTGGGTTGCCGCCGTCGTTAAGGTTGCCGCTGGCTTCTTCGAGAAACTGTTGGGCGTGAGCAGTCTGGGAAAGTCGGATGGACATGGTGCAATCCTCATCTTGTAATTATTAGGTGAAAAAACAGACTCAGCGATCATCCTCACGGATCGACGACGGATGCCGGCACAGGGCATTCACTTCGATGGCCATGTAAGGATAAAGCGGCAGTTGCATCAGCAGGTCATGCAGTTCCTGCACGCTGTCGACATCGAACACGCTGTAGTTGGCATACAGCCCGGCGATGCGCCACAGGTGGCGCCATTTGCCTTGCTCTTGCAGCCGCTGCGAGAAGGCTTTTTCTTCAGCCTTGAGGGCAGCAGCGCGCTCGGGGTTCATGTCGACGGGCAGGTTCACGGTCATTTTTACGTGGAACAACATCGCAGGTGTCCTCTTGTTATTGGTCGCGACGGAAGAACGCCAGGCGCTCTTCATCGATGGCCAGGCCCAGGCCCGGAGCGGTGGAGACATGCAGGTGGAAATCGCGGTACACCAGCGGCTCGGCCAGGATGTCTTCGGTGAGCAGCAGCGGGCCGAACAGCTCGGTGTCCCACGCCAGTTTGTTCAAGGTGAGAAAGGCATGGGCCGAGGCCAGGGTGCCGATACCGCCTTCGAGCATGGTGCCGCCGTACAGGCCGATACCCGCCGCCTCGGCAATCGCTGCGGTACGCAACACCGCACGCGGGCCGCCGTTTTTGGCGATCTTCAGGGCGAACACCGAGGCCGCACCTTCGCGGGCCAGGTTGAAGGCGTCTTCCACACATTCGATGGATTCGTCGGCCATGATCGGCGCCGGGCTCGACAGGTTGAGCCGCACCATGCCGCCACGGTTGTTGCGCGAAATCGGTTGTTCGATCAGGTCGATACCGTTGTCGCCCAGCACCTTGCAGGCGCGCAGGGCCACGGCTTCGTCCCACGCCTGGTTGACGTCGACCCGCACGCTGGCGCGGTCGCCCAGGGCTTTTTTGATCGCGATTACATGCGCCAGGTCCTGGCTGACTTCACCGGCGCCGATCTTCAATTTGAAGATGCGGTGGCGACGCAGGTCGAGCATCTTCTCGGCTTCGGCGATGTCTTTTTCGGTGTTGCCGCTGGCCAGGGTCCAGGCCACCGGCAGGGCGTCCCGCACACGGCCGCCGAGCAATTCGCTGACCGGCAGGTTCAGGCGCTTGCCAAGTGCATCGAGCAACGCGCTTTCGATGCCCGACTTGGCAAAGGTGTTGCCCCGAATGCTGCGCTCCAGGCGCAACATGGCCGCGTTGATATTGCTCGCGTCCTGGCCTAGCAGTAGCGGCGCGAAGTGCCGGTCGATGTTGATTTTGATGCTGTCGGGGCTTTCATTGCCGTAGCTCAGGCCGCCGATGGTGGTGGATTCACCAATGCCTTCGATGCCGTCGGCGCAGCGCACGCGGATGATCACCAGGGTTTGGTTCTGCATCGTGTGCATCGCCAGCTTGTGCGGGCGGATGGTAGGAAGGTCGACGATGATGGTCTCGATCGACTCGATGGCACAAATCGGCATGGCAATACCCGTTGGGTTCTTTATAGATTTGGCCTGATTCTGTTCCGGATCTCTGCTGGCTTCCAATATAGAATGGGTCTCGAACAATACCCTTAAGGTATGAATGGAGTCTTTATGGAACTGCGCCATCTGCGTTACTTCCAGGTGCTGGGTGAAACCCTCAACTTCACCCGCGCCGCCGAACGCCTGCACATTGCCCAGCCGCCGTTGAGTCGGCAGATCCAGCAATTGGAAGACGAACTGGGCGTGGTCCTGCTGGAGCGCGGGCGGCCGTTGCGCCTGACCGAGGCCGGGCGTTTTTTCTATGAGCACGCCAATGTGCTGCTGGAACAACTGGGCAAGGTGTGCGACAACACCCGGCGCATCGGCCTTGGCCAAAAGACCTGGCTGGGCATCGGTTTTGCGCCGTCGACGCTGTATGGCGTGCTGCCCGAACTGATTCGCCGGCTGCGCAGCCACGATGGCCTGGAGCTGGAGTTGGGGCTTTCCGAGATGACCACCCTGCAACAAGTCGAAGCCCTCAAGGCCGGGCGGATTGACGTGGGCTTCGGGCGGATTCGCATCGACGACCCGGCCATCGTGCAGCGGGTGTTGGTGGAGGACCGGCTGGTGGCGGTGCTGCCGGCCGGGCATCCCTTGCTGGGTGCTCCGGCCACCCTGGCGCAGTTGGCCGCAGAGCCCTTCGTGCTGTACCCCGGCAACCCGCGCCCCAGCTACGCCGACCATGTGATCGCGTTGTTCGACGCCCACGGCTTGAGCCTCAAGGTTGCGCAATGGACCAACGAATTGCAGACCGCCATCGGCCTGGTCGGTGCGGGCATGGGCGTGACGCTGGTGCCAGCCTCGGTGCAAGTGCTGCACCGCGCCGACATCGGCTACACGCCGGTGGTGGAAGCCACCGCCACTTCGCCGATCATTCTCAGCCGGCGGATCAATGACCAGTCGCCGGGGCTCAGTCATTGCCTGCAACTGGTCGAAGAGTTGATCTGAGATCTCACAACCACCACAAATCCCCTGTGGGAGCTGGCTTGCCTGCGATAGCGGTGATTCAGAAAAGAAAATGCAAGCTGATCCACCGCTATCGCAGGCAAGCCAGCTCCTACAGTTGATCTCCGTTGTTTTTGAGTAATGTGTTCAGCCACGCATGCGCCGGGCATCGTTGCGCTGAAGGGTCTGGCTGGGAGACTCGTCGAACAGCTTGCGGTACTCGGCCGAGAATCGCCCCAGGTGGGTAAAGCCCCAGCCCAGGGCGATCTCGGAGATGGTGCGGGTTGAGCCGTGTTCGAGGATTTGCTGGCGCACGGCACCCAGGCGATATTTCTTCAGATAGGCCATGGGCGACAGGGCGAAGTATTTGCGGAAGGCATCGAACAGCTTGAACCGCGACACGCCTGCCGCCGCCTCCAAGTCCTCCAGGTGCACCGCTTCCCGGGCGTTGTCGTGGATGTACTGCCGGGCACGGATCAGATAGTGCGGCAGCTTCACCCCCAATACGTCCCGCAGTTCTTCGGAATAGTTGTTCGGCTGGGCCAGGATCAGGCCCTTGATCAGCGAGCTTTCCAGGTCCCGGGTAAACGCCACCTGGTCATACAGCTCGCTGCTGCGTTCCAGCTCGGCGATGAAATACCGCGCCATGCGCCACCACGACGCAGAGGCGCCGTCCACCGCGTCCATCGCCGACTCAAAGCGCAGCGGCGCTTCAATCGGCCGCTGCAGCAAGCCTTCCAGGGATTCGCTCATGGCCGCCCGGGTGATCACCACTTGCAGCTTGCGGCAGTCACCCGAGATCTCCAGTACCTGATGCTCGTTGGGCGAGATGATCACGCCCTGGTCGCGGTTGGAGCTGAGCCGCACGCCGTTTTTGCTCAGCTCCTGCTCACCCACCAGAGGCAGGGTCAGGCTGTAGCTGCTGAAGTGCTCGGCGTCTTCGATATCGATGGTGACGTCGGTGCCGTACTCGATAATCCCCAGCGTCGTGGCGCGGGACTTGAACACATTGGCACTGTGGTGAAAACGGATGCGCTCCGGCGTCGCGGTTTGCAGCCGGTGCGGCCCGCAAATGCCGGACATCCAGCTGCAGGCGCCTTCAAGGTCGAAGCGCTCGATACGTATATCGCGTTTATTGCTACTCATCACGGGGCACCCACGGCAATTGTGGCCGGCGCGCTCTGACGGCGCGTCCTGGTAGAGCAACAGCAAGTTTTGCGCCACGCCAGCGGGATCGCCACTGGGTGGATAGCAACCGTCGACTAAGTGGATAACAAGCAGACTTTTCCGACAATCACCTCGCAAGACAGTAGCCCATTCCGCCACCACCCTGCACCGCCGTGGGTATTTCGTGCCCAACTAAGTGGCCCACCTTCCCCCATTAACCGGATAGCCCGCCGCCCCGCCGCAGCCTCTTAATGGCCTACCCGTTTAGCCATTATCCAAAAGGTGCCTCCCATGAGTGGTGCAAGAAGCGTCGAGCAGTGGAAAAGTTTTATCGAAGGCTGCCTGGACTTTCGTCCGGTGGATGAGGTGTTCCGCATCGCCCGGGACATGTTCACCGAGCCGGAACTGTTTGATCTGGAGATGGAACTGATCTTCGAAAAGAACTGGATCTACGCCTGTCACGAAAGCGAATTGGCCAACAAGCATGACTTCGTGACGATGCGTGCCGGGCGCCAGCCGATGATCATCACCCGCGACGGCGAAGGCCAGCTCAACGCACTGATCAACGCCTGCCAGCATCGCGGCACCACCCTGACGCGGGTCGGCAAGGGCAACCAGTCCACGTTCACCTGCCCGTTCCACGCCTGGTGCTACAAGAGCGACGGCCGGCTGGTGAAGGTCAAGGCGCCGGGGGAATACCCGGAAGGCTTCGACAAGGCCACTCGCGGCCTGAAAAAGGCGCGGATCGAGAGCTACAAGGGCTTCGTGTTCATCAGCCTGGACGTGAACGGCACTAACCGCCTGGAAGACTTCCTGGGCGACGCCAAGGTGTTCTTCGACATGATGGTCGCCCAGTCGGCCACCGGTGAGCTGGAAGTACTGCCGGGCAAATCCGCCTACACCTACGACGGCAACTGGAAACTGCAAAACGAAAACGGCCTGGACGGTTATCACGTCAGCACCGTGCACTACAACTACGTGGCCACGGTGCAGCATCGCCAGCAGGTCAATACCGAGAACGGCACGGGTTCCGGCACGACCCTGGACTACAGCAAGCTCGGCGCCGGTGATGCCAACACCGACGACGGCTGGTTCGCCTTCAACAATGGCCACAGCCTGTTGTTCAGCGACATGCCCAACCCCACCGTGCGTTCGGGCTACGCCACCATCATGCCGCGCCTGGTCGAAGAACACGGCCAGCAAAAAGCCGAGTGGATGATGCACCGCCTGCGCAACCTGAACATCTACCCAAGCCTGTTCTTTCTCGACCAGATCAGCTCGCAGCTGCGGATCATCCGCCCTATCGCCTGGAACAAGACCGAGATCATCAGCCAGTGCCTGGGGGTGAAGGGCGAGTCTGACGCCGACCGTGAAAACCGCATCCGCCAGTTCGAGGATTTCTTCAACGTCTCGGGCATGGGCACGCCGGATGACCTGGTGGAGTTTCGCGAAGCCCAGCGTGGCTTCCAGGGCCGCCTGGAACGCTGGAGCGATATCTCCCGCGGCAGCCATCGCTGGGAAACCGGGCCGACGCCCAACAGCGAAGCCATCGGTATCCAGCCGGCAATGACCGGCACCGAATTCACCCACGAAGGGCTGTACGTCAACCAGCATCGCAACTGGCAGAAGTTCCTGCTGGACGGGCTTGATGCCCAAGCCCTGAAACTGCGGGAGGTGGAATGATGAATGCGCAATTGCAGTACCGGATCGAGCAGTTCTTTTACCGTAAATCCGAGCTGTGCGATGCCCAGGATTGGGACGCCTACGTGCAGCTGTTCGACCCGCAGAGTGAGTTCCACCTGCCGCAATGGGACTCGGAACATGTCTACACCCGCGACCCGAAGCGCGAGATGTCGCTGATCTACTACGCCAACCGTTCCGGGCTGGAGGATCGGGTGTTTCGCCTGCGCACGGGCAAGGCGGCGTCGGCCACGCCGATGCCGAGAACCCTGCATTTGATCAATAACGTGCGGATTGCCGAGCAACCGGACGGGCTGCTGGAAGTGAAGCTGAACTGGCACACGCTGTTCTATCGGCTGGCGATGTCGGAGCAGTTCTACGGGAGCGCCACTTACAGCCTCAAGCCCGATGGCGACAGTTGGCTGATCACCCGCAAGCATGCGTTGTTGCTCAACGACACCATCAACTCGGTGCTGGATTTCTATCACCTGTGACAACGCGCTTTTGTGGCGAGCGCGATCCTGTGGTGAGGGGGCTTGTCCCCTCACCACAAAAGCTTGCTCGTCAGGCATAACAATCAAACTCGCGGAGCTCTGCGAATGAATCACAAAGTGGCCTTCAGTTTTGCCGACGGCAAGACCCTGTTTTTCCCGGTGGGCGCCAATGAGATCCTGCTGGACGCGGCGTTGCGCAACGGCATCAAGATCCCGCTCGACTGCCGCGAAGGTGTGTGTGGCACTTGCCAGGGCCGGTGCGAGTCGGGCGAGTTCACTCAGGACTACGTGGACGAGGAAGCCCTCTCCAGCCTCGACCTGCAACAACGCAAAATGCTCAGCTGCCAGACCCGGGTCCAATCCGACGCGGCGTTTTACTTCGACTTCGATTCCAGCCTCTGCAACGCGCCGGGGCCGGTGCAGATCCGCAGCACCGTGAGCCAGGTGCAGCAGGTCTCGGCCAGCACGGCGATCCTGCATGTGCAGCTTGAAGCCCCGCTGGACTTCCTGCCCGGCCAGTACGCCCGCCTGTCGATTCCCGGCACCGACAGTTGGCGCTCCTACTCCTTCGCCAACCGCCCGGGCAACCGGTTGCAGTTCCTGATCCGCCTGCTGCCCGATGGCGTCATGAGCAACTACATCCGCGAACGCTGCCAGGTCGGCGATGAGCTGCTGCTGGAAGCGCCACTCGGCGCTTTTTACCTGCGGCACGTCACCCAACCGCTGGTGCTGGTGGCTGGCGGCACCGGACTGTCGGCGCTGCTGGGCATGCTCGATGAGCTGGCCGCCAACGGTTGCCAGCAGCCGGTGCACCTGTATTACGGCGTACGCGGTGCGGCAGATTTATGTGAGGCCGCACGCATAAAAGCCTACGCCGAAAAAATCCCGGGGTTTCGCTACACCGAAGTCCTCAGCGACCCGCCCTCCGACTGGCCCGGCAAACGCGGCTACCTCACCGAGCATTTCGACCTGGCCGAATTGCGGGATCAATCGGCAGATATGTACGTGTGCGGGCCGCCGCCGATGGTCGAATCCATCAAACAATGGCTGCTGGATCAGGCACTTGATGACGTTCAGCTGTATTACGAAAAGTTTACCGAGAGTAATATCTGACCCCTCAGCGGTATGAGGGGCTGGTTCGGTGTGCGATCAACCCTGAAAAAAACAAGTAGAAGGGAATGTTAATGGCGGATGACATGGTTAACCCGGTGGGCCTCAAGCGTGGCCTGAAGAACCGGCATATTCAGCTGATTGCCTTGGGAGGGGCGATCGGGACCGGGCTGTTCCTCGGCTCGGCGGGCGTGCTCAAGTCGGCTGGCCCCTCGATGATCCTGGGCTATGCGGTAGCCGGTTTCATCGCGTTCCTGATCATGCGCCAGCTGGGCGAGATGATCGTCGAGGAACCGGTGGCCGGCTCCTTCAGCCACTTCGCTCACAAATACTGGGGCGGTTACGCAGGCTTCCTCGCCGGCTGGAACTACTGGGTACTCTATGTGCTGGTGGGCATGGCCGAACTGACGGCGGTGGGCAAGTACATCCAGTTCTGGTGGCCGGAGATTCCGACCTGGGTCAGCGCGGTGGTGTTCTTTGTGCTGGTCAACCTGATCAACACCCTCAACGTGAAGTTCTTCGGTGAGACCGAGTTCTGGTTTGCGATCATCAAGGTGGTGGCGATTGTCGGCATGATCGTGCTCGGCTGCTACCTGCTGTTCAGCGGCACCGGCGGCCCGCAAGCCTCGGTGAGCAACCTGTGGAGCCACGGCGGGTTCTTCCCCAATGGCGGCATGGGGCTGTTGATGTCCATGGCGTTCATCATGTTCTCGTTCGGCGGCCTGGAGCTGGTGGGCATTACCGCCGCTGAAGCCAGCGAGCCACGCAAGGTGATCCCGAAGGCGATCAACCAGGTGGTGTACCGGATCCTGATTTTCTACGTCGGCGCCCTCACCGTGCTGCTGTCGCTGTATCCATGGGACCAACTCCTGCAAACCCTCGGCGCGTCGGGCGATGCCTACAGCGGCAGCCCGTTTGTGCAGATCTTTTCCTTGATCGGTAACGACACCGCCGCCCACATCCTCAACTTCGTGGTATTGACCGCGGCGCTGTCGGTGTACAACAGCGGCGTGTACTGCAACAGCCGCATGCTGTTCGGCCTGGCCGAGCAAGGCGATGCGCCCAAAGCGCTGATGAAGTTGAACAAGCAAGGCGTGCCCCTGCGTGCCCTGGGCATTTCGGCTCTGGTGACGCTGCTGTGCGTGGTGATCAACTACGTCGCGCCGCATGACGCGCTGGAGCTGTTGTTCGCGCTGGTGGTTGCTTCGCTGATGATCAACTGGGCGCTGATCAGCCTGACCCACATCAAGTTCCGCAAGGCCATGGGCGAGCAAGGCGTGGTGCCGTCGTTCAAGACCTTCTGGTTCCCGTTCAGCAACTACCTGTGCCTGGCGTTCATGCTGATGATCATCTGCGTGATGCTGGCGATTCCGGGTGTGCGGGCGTCGGTGTATGCGATTCCGGTTTGGGTCGGGATTATCTATGTGGCGTACCGGTTGCGGTTGAGCAAGGGTAAAGCCTTGGCCGCCGCACGCTAACCCTTGTAGGAGCCGGCTTGCCGGCGATGAGGACCGTAGCCTTGCGCTAGCCTCAAGGCCGCTATCGCCGGCAAGCCGGCTCCTACAGGTGGCGTATTTGAGCTGTAAAAAAGCCCCGGCACTCGATGAGTACCGGGGCTTTTTGCTGGGCCTTGATTACAGCGTGGAACGCACTCGCCACAGCTCGGGGAACAGCACGGTGTCGAGCATCTTGCGCAGGTAACCCACGCCTTCGGTGCCGCCGGTGCCCGGCTGGAAGCCGATGATCCGCTCCACCGTGGTCACGTGGCGGAAGCGCCACTGACGGAAGGAGTCTTCCAGGTCGATAAACTTTTCGGCCAGTTGGTACAGGTCCCAATACCGGCTCGGGTCGCGATAAACCTCGCGCCACGCTGCTTCCACGGAGTCATCGTGAACCGTCGGCGCCGTGGGGTCGCGTTCGCCGCGTTTGGGGTCAATCGTCAGTCCGGCCTTGGCCATCAGGTTGACCGCCTCGTCGTACAGCGACGGCGTGGCAATCGCCACTTTCAACTCGTTCAATAACTCCGGGCGATGGGCGTGAGGCCGCAACAGCGCCGCGCTTTTGTTGCCGAGGATGAATTCGATTTCCCGGTACTGGAACGACTGGAAGCCTGACGACTGGCCCAGGTACGGACGAATCGACTTGTACTCCGACGGCGTCATGGTCGCCAGCACCGCCCAGGCGTGCACCAGTTGGTCAAAGATCCGCGACACCCGCGCCAGCATCTTGAACGCTGGCGGCAACTCACCCTGGCGCACGTGTTCGCGAGCGGCCTTGAGCTCGTGGAGCATCAGCTTCATCCACAGCTCCGAGGTCTGGTGCTGGATGATGAACAGCATCTCGTTGTGGTCCGGCGACAACGGGTGCTGGGCGCTGAGCACTTTGCCCAGGTCCAGGTAGTCGCCATAGCTCATGGACTCGGAAAAATTCAGCTCGGCGTTATGCCATTCTTCCGGCGGCTGGTAATCGGGGGAGAAAGGACACTGGCTCATCGCGTGGGCTCCTTGAGCGGGCGGAGAATGGCTCGTACCGGGCTGGCATCGAGGTTGGCAAACCGCAGCGGCAGCGCGATCAACTCATAATCGCCCTCCGGCACGTCGTCGAGGACGATGCCTTCGAGAATCGCCATGCCATGCCGGGCGACGGCATTGTGGGAGTCCATGGTCTTGGACTGTTGCGGGTCGAGGGACGGCGTGTCGATACCGATCAGGCGCACACCGAGGCTGGCCAGCAGTTCGACGGTTTGCGGGGCGACGGCGGTGAAATTCGAATCCCAGGTTTCCAGCGGTGCCTGTTGATAAGTGCGCAACAGCACCCGCTCAGGCAGGTTTTCCAGGCGGCCTTCCAACTGATGCGGTTGCACCAGCGCGCCGCTGCCCAGGCAGTGCAGCACCCGGCACGGGCCCATGTACACCTCCAGGGACACTTCGCCGATCGGCGCACCGTCAGCGCTGTAGTGCAACGGCGCGTCCACATGGGCGCCGGTGTGGGGCGACAGGGTAATGCGCCCGACATTCACCGGGCACTCGGGGCCGAACTGCCAGACACGCTCTTCCTGAAACGGCGTATCACCCGGCCAGGTCGGGGTCGCGGTGCTCAAGGGCGGGCTGATGTCCCACCACGTTTTTATTGGATTCATTTCAAGGCTCTCGGTCGTTACTGGGGTGAATGATACGAGGGCCAGCTGTAAATATTCTTGCGAATTCCAGCGCAAAGTGGGAAATCTTTCGCACTTACTGCGAGGAAATGGCTGATTGGTGATTGGATGTTTCAATCAGCGCATCGGCGCTTCCGGGCATCCCGATGTCGAGTTCAGACCATTGGCGGGCGGCCCAAGGCGATAGGGTTCGGACTTCCCTTCCTCTGCCTCGGAATCATCATGTCCAAGCCAATCACCGTACTGCGCGACACCCACCCACTGCCGGTGCTGGACGCCTGCAAATGGGAAAAACTCGAAGGCGACCCGCACACCGTCAACCTCAACGCCTACACCAGCGAAGACGGCAGCAAGATCATGGGCACCTGGATCTGCACCCCGGGCAAATGGCGGGTGGAGTATGTGAAGTGGGAATACTGCCACTTCCAGGAAGGCTACTGCGTGATCACCCCGGATGGCCTGGAGCCGATCCATTTGCGGGCTGGGGATATCTTTGTGGTGGAGCCGGGGATGAAGGGGACGTGGGAAGTGGTCGAGACGGTGCGTAAGTATTTTGTGTTTGCCTGACAGCCGTTGTGGTGAGGGGGCTTGTCCCCCCCGCCACAAACGCCCTATTTGGGCTTGCGATAGCTGTTGATGATCGCCGAGAAGTCCTTGCCCCCTTCCCCACGCTGGCTCATCGATTGATACAACTGCTGCGCCACTGCACCGAGGATCACCGGTTGGTGCGCCTGGCGTGCGGCTTCAGTGGCCAGCCCCAGATCCTTGAGCATCAGTTCCGCACCAAACCCGCCGGTATAACCCCGGGACGACGGTGCCGTTTCGATAATCCCGGGCCACGGGTTGTAGGTGTCCGAGCTCCAGCAGCGCCCGGTGGAGCTGTTGATAATCCCCGCCAGCACTTGGGTGTCGATGCCCAGCGCATCGCCCAGGGCCATGGCTTCGCTGACGCCGACCATGGTGATGCCCAGCAGCAGGTTGTTGCAGATCTTGGCGATCTGCCCGGTGCCGACTTCGCCGCAATGCACGATGTTGCGGCCCATCTGCGCCAGTACCGGTTGCAGGGTGGCGAACAGTTCCGGGGTGGCGCCGACCATGAAGGTCAGTGTCCCGGCCTGGGCGCCGCCGGTGCCGCCGGACACCGGGGCATCGGCCATCACCACGCCTTGTTTTGCTGCCGCCGCTGCTACATCGCGGGCGGTCTGCGGGTCGATGGTGCTGCAATCCACCGCCGGCACGCCTTTGCCGATGCCGGCCAGCACGCCGTCTTCACCCAGCCATACGCTGCGCACGTGGGCTGCAGCCGGAAGCATGGTTACCACCAACTCGGCGCCTTCTGCTGCCGCGCGTGGTGAGGCGCTGATGGTACCGCCCAGGTCGGCCAGTTCCTGGAGCACGGTCTGGTTCAGGTCAAACAGGTTCAGCGCATGGCCCGCCTTGATCAGGTTGCGCGCCATCGGCGCGCCCATGTTGCCCAGGCCAATAAATGCAATCTTCATGGTCGTCTCCTTGATCAGCGCAAGTTGATGGTGGTGTTGACGCCATCGTTGACGCTGTCATCGTCGAACCAGCGGCTGGTGACGGTTTTGGTCTGGGTGTAGAACTGCACCACTTGCTTGCCGTACGGGCCCAGGTCGCCGAGTTTCGAGCCGCGTGAACCGGTGAAGCTGAAGAACGGCACCGGCACCGGGATCGGGATGTTGATGCCGACCTGGCCCACATCGATTTCGCTCTGGAATTTACGCGCCGCCGCACCGCTCTGGGTGAACAGGCCGGTGCCGTTGCCGAACGGGTTGGCGTTGACCAGCGCGATGGCCTGATCGAGGGTATCGACTTCCAGCACCACCAGCACAGGGCCGAAGATTTCCTGGGTGTAGATCTGCATGTCGGTGGTCACACCGGAGAACAGGGTTGGGCCGACGAAGTTGCCGTCTTCAAAACCCGGCACCTTGATGCCACGGCCATCCAGTTCCAGCTTGGCGCCTTCTTTCACGCCGCTTTCGATCAGGTCGAGGATGCGTGCCTTGGCGCGCTTGGAGATCACCGGCCCCACATCGGTGCCCGCTTCGCTGCCGGCGTTCACCTTGAGTTTTTGCGCCAGGGCCTTGAGGTCGGGCAGCCATTGCTTGGCCGCGCCCACCAGCACCACCACGGACGTCGCCATGCAACGCTGGCCGGCCGCGCCGAAACCGGCACCTACCAGGGCGTTCAGGGTTTGTTCGCGGTTGGCGTCCGGCAGCACCACGGCGTGGTTCTTGGCGCCCATCATCGATTGCACGCGCTTGCCGTGTTTGCCGGCCAGGTCGTAGACGTGGGTACCGACAGCGGTCGAACCGACGAAGGACACGGCCTTGATGTCTTTGTGGGTGCACAGCGCATCCACCACATCCTTGCCGCCGTGAACCACGTTCAACACACCGGCTGGCACGCCGGCTTCCAGCGCCAGCTCAACCAGCAGCACGGTCGACAGCGGATCCTGCTCCGACGGCTTGAGTACGAAGGTGTTACCGCAGGCGATGGCCATCGGGAACATCCACAGCGGAATCATCGCCGGGAAGTTGAACGGGGTAATGCCGGCGCACACGCCGATTGGCTGGCGCAGGGTGTAGGTATCGACGCCGCCGGCGACGTTTTCAGCGAATTCGCCCATCTGCAAAGTGCCGATGGAGCAGGCGTGCTCGACCACTTCCAGGCCACGGAAAATGTCGCCTTCAGCGTCGGCAATGGTCTTGCCCTGCTCGGCGCTGAGCACTACGGCGATGCGCTTGGAGTGCTCGCGGATCAAGGCTTGCAGCTTGAGCATGATGCGCATGCGCGCACCGATCGGCGTCAGCTTCCAGGTCTGGAAGGCGCGATGGGCGGCATCGATGGCCGCGTTGACTTCTTCGGGGGTGGAAAACGGTACGCGGGCCAACACCTGCTGGGTGGCCGGGTTGACGATGTCTTGCCATTCGGTGGTCTTGGATTCGACCCACTCGCCGTTGATCAGCAGCTTGACCTGTTGCACGGAAATATCGGCAGATGCGTTCATGTGGTCTCCAATTCTTATAGGTATGCAGAGAACCAAGGCGTTGAATCGCCTTGATGATGAGGCGTTCGGACTGTTTTTGGAGTATAGATGTGCAAACTTCTAATAAGAACGCACATAAAAGCCGGTCCAATATGCAAAAAAACATCACGTCGCTAGGCTCCCTGAACTGGGATGACCTGAAGTTTTTCCTCGAAGTTGCCCGCACCCGCAAGGCCAGCGTCGCCGCCAAGCGCCTGGCGGTGGACTACACCACCGTGTCGCGGCGCATCAGTTCGCTTGAAGGATCGTTGGGCACCCTGCTGTTTGAAAAGTCCCGGACCAACGGCTTCGTTCTGACCACCGAAGGCCAGCGTTTGCTGGGTTACGCCGAGTCGATAGAAAGCACCCTGCACATGGCCTGCGAACAGGTCTCGGGCTCTGGAGTGGCGCTGTCCGGCCACGTGCGCATGGGCTGCACCGAAGGGTTCGGCAGCTTCTTCGTCACCCCGCAACTGAGCCACTTTGTCGACACCTACCCGGCGATCTCGGTGGATATCCTGCCCCTGCCCCACTTCATCAGCCTGTCCAAGCGCGAGGCGGATATCGTCATCGCCCTGGAGCGCCCGGAACACGGGCCGTACGTGTGCTGCAAGTTGTGCGATTACAAGCTGCAGCTTTACGCGACCCAGGAGTATCTGGACCAGCACCCGCCCATCCGCCGGGCAGCTGACTTGGCCGAACATCCGTTTATCAGTTACGTGGACGACCTGGCGTTCAGTTCAGAGCTGCTGTACCTGGCCAACGTGGTGCCCGGCGCCAGCGCCAGCTTGCGCAGTACCAGCGTGATCGCGCAGTACGTGGCGGCGCAGCAAGGTCGGTCTCTGGCGATTCTGCCGTGCTTTTTGGCGGCGCAGGACCCGCGATTGCTGCCGGTGCTGGGCAAGGAGATCAACATTACGCGGCAGTTCTGGATGTACTGCCGCGAGGACCTGAGGAAGTTGAAACGGATCACCCTGCTGTGGGACTACATCCGCGAGGTGACGGAGCAAAATCAGCCGTTGTTGATGGGGGAAACCCGCGACATGAGGTTTGCGGATTAAGCGATCAAACACACCATAAATAAAATGTGGGAGCCGGGCTTGCCCGCGATAGCAGTGTGTCAGTCGCCGAATTTATCAACTGATCCACCGCCTTCGCGAGCAAGCCCGCTCCCACATTTTTGAACGCATTCCATAGAGCGAACGAGGCCGCCGGCTTAGTCGGCAATCACCACAATCGACACCCGGCGATTCTCGGTGCGCCCTGCCGCTGTCGCGTTGGAGGCCACCGGCTCGCTGCTGCCCAGCCCGCGCAGTTGCACGTTTTCTTCTTTCATCCCGATACTGGTCAGCACCTTGGCGACGCTTTTCGCCCGGCGCAGGGACAGTTGCTGGTTGTAGGTTTCCTTGCCCGAGGCGTCGGTGTGGCCGTCGACCCGCACGCGCTCAATGCCCACGCCCAACAGCGCCTTGCCGATGCGCTGGACGATCTCGGTGCTGGGCCCATTCAGGCTTTCGACGTCGCTGCCAAACAGCACCTTGCCCGACAGGCCGAAGGCCCAGCCCTCGTCTGTCAGTTCAAAACCCTGTTGCTTGAGCACGGCAATTTGCGCGGGCGTCAGGCCTTTGGGCGGCGGGGTCTGGCAGCCCGTCAGGGCAAGCAAGGCCACGAGCAAGGTGATAAACAAAACGCGTGCGGTCGAAAACAAGGGATCAACTCCTGTGTTGAATGTTGACGGCGAGGGACTCCGACTCCGCCGTTTGCTGGCCACCTTGGGAAAGCCGTTTGGCCTGGTACATCGCCGCGTCGGCGGCGTTGAGCAGGGTGCCCGGGGTGGCACCATGATCAGGGTAGACGGCGATGCCGATACTGAGTGAGGTCAATACCTGGGTGTCGCCGGGCAGAGGAATCGGTGCATCCATGCTGGCGATGATTTTGTCGGCGATGCGCTGGGCGTCCTCCAGCTTGTGCAGGGGCGACAGCAGGATCGCAAATTCATCGCCCCCCAGGCGGGCCACCAGATCGTCTTCGCGCAGCTGTGCACGCACGCGCGCCGCCACGGCCACTAATACCGCGTCGCCGGCGGCGTGCCCGAAGTTGTCGTTGATGTCTTTGAAGCGGTCGCTGTCGAGGAACAGCACCGCCACTTTCTCGTTGAGTTTGGCGGCGCTGCGCAGGGCCCGGATCAATCGTCCTTCGAAGAACGCGCGGTTGGGCAACCCGGTCAGGCTGTCGTGGCTGGCCTGGTGGGCGAGGGTTTCGTTTTCACTTTGCAGGTGGGTTTGCCAGGCTTCCATCTCATCGAGCAAGGCGTTGAAGTCATTGCCCAGGCTGTCGAGCTCGGCGATTTGCGCCGGCGGCACGCGCCGGTCAAACGCCCGCTCGCTGCGGGCGGCGTGGGCCACCGAGGCCAGGCTGTGCAATGGCCCGGTGATGCCGCGCAACAGCCGTCGCGCCAGGAACAACGCGACCCAGGCGCTGAGTGCGGTGCACACCAGGATCCCGGCCAGCCCGCTGAGCAGAAAACGCAGCAGGCTGCCGCCGTGGCCGGTCAGGTGCACGCTGCCGATGACCTGGCCCTGGTGCAAAATCGGCTGGCTGATGGGTTGTTCAAGCAGGGCGTGCGCCAGGTGCAGCTCAATCATGGACAGCATCCCGGTTTCCGGGCGCTCCCAATGCGCCAACTGCTTGCCTTCAACGTTGAAGACTTCTGCCTCGGCCACTTCTTCCTCCGAGGCAATCACGGCCAAGGCTTCAGTCGCCGCGGCACTGTCGTTGAACACCACGGCCGCTTCCACGGTGTAGTTGATGGAACGGGCGATCAGGTGCAGGTTGTGGTCGGCATACACCCGCAGCGCCAGCACGCCAAGCAGCGTCAGGGAGATACTGGCCATGCTGACCGCCATCAGTGCCAGGCTCAGGTGCCCGCGACCGATCACCGAACGCAAGGTTGGGCGCACCGGCGCTTTACCGAACCTCATGACCCTGACGCTCGACGGCGGGACAATTGCAGTACGCTCGGATGAATGCGCACACCGCTGCGGGCAACAGAGTCGAGGTTGACCTCGAACGACACCTGTTCATCGGCCACCCGCAGGCAGAACAGGCTGCCCACGGTGCATTGGTCGCCGCCTTCGCTGATGCTGAGCACCGGATGGCCGATCAGTGACGCGAACAGGCGGCTGCGCTCGTCGCTGGTCAATTGGCCGATGTACACGGCGTCACAGGCATTGGCGATGTCCGGGTGGTCGGCCAGCAACCGTTGCACCACCACCGGACGGCCGGTGGCCTGAGTCGTGCCTTTGACCAGGTCATCGGTGTATTGGGTCGGCCCGACAATGCACAGGCGCAGTTGCGCGGGTTCTACCGGCCAGCGGGCATAACTGAGAATACCCAGGACGACCTGAGTGACCGACTTGGCCCGTTGATCGGCGATGCCGGCAGGCGGCTGGGCAAAAGCGAGAGGCGTGCATACCCACAGAAGCGCCAACAGCAGCATTCGTCTCCAGCTCAAACTTCGCTCTGTGGGCGAGACAGCCACGTTCATGCAGCGATTCTCTTTGATCTTCTCGGGATGATGCCGCAACGATAGCACAACGGCGGAAAACCCCCGAGGCGACACCAGGGAGGATTCCGACATTTTATTAAGAAAAATCACACATTTGGATCAGAAAATTTAGATAACCCATCGGTCAGCTTATTCAGCGATCAAGTGCCCAGTTCCAGCATCAGCCCACTCAAGCGCTTCACCTTGCGGCGCACCGCCTCTTCGAACACCCCGCCCCGGGGCTCGATCAGGCTGAACCAATCCTTGGCGCGGGTGATGCCGGTGTAGATCAGCTCTTTGGTCAGCACCGGGTTCAAGGCATCCGGCAGGATCAGTGCAGTGTGGGTGAACTCCGAACCCTGGGACTTGTGTACCGTCATCGCGTACACGGTTTCCACATCGTTGAGCCGGCTGGGCAGCACAAAGCGCACACCGCCCTGGCCATCGTTGCGCGGGAATGCCACGCGCAGTACCTGCGGCCCGCCGTCGCTTTCCGGCAGTTTCAGGGCAATCCCGATATCGCCGTTCATCAGGCCCAGGCCGTAGTCGTTGCGGGTCATCAACACCGGGCGGCCTTCGTACCACTGCTGGTCGCTGTCGATCAGCCGGGCCCTAAGCAGCGCGGCGGTGATGCGCTGGTTCAAGCCCTCCACACCCCAAGGCCCCTTGCGTACGGCGCAGAGCAACTGGAACGCATCAAAGGCTTTCAGCAGCTTTTGCGCCCAGAGGGTCCAGGCTTCGTCGTCGCGGGGCGTGTCGAGGGACGGGCGCGCGGTCTGCAGCAGCTTCAGGTAATAGCGATAACCGTGGGCACCCTCGCCGTGCCCGTCCAGCACCAGGCGCTCCAGGGCATGGTCGTGCTCGCCCTTGAGGCTGACGCAAAACAGGTCGGCGTGGCTACGGGCGGCCAGCAGTTTGCGGGCCTGCTCGGCGTTTTGCTGGTTGACCCAGCGGGCCAGTTGGCCAATGCCGCTGCCTTCGCCAAACCGTCGCGAGTAACGCAGCATCACTACTTGTTGCGCCAAGGGGTGGCTACCGTCCAGGTCTTCCTGCAGCCCGCTGGAGCCTAGGTCTTCGCCGCTGACCTGTTGCAGCCACTGGCGGGTTTGCGGGCTGTAGAAACCAGCTTCGGCGTCGCGGCATAAATCACCCAGCACCGCACCGGCCTCAACCGAGGCCAACTGGTCCTTGTCACCCAGCAGCACCAAACGGGCATGGGGCGGCAAGGCGTCCAGCAGGTTGGCCATCATTTCCAGGTCGATCATTGAGGCTTCGTCCACTACCAGTACATCCAGGGGTAACGGATTGCCAATGTGATGCCGAAAGTGTCGGGTTCCGGGCCGGCTGCCGAGTAAACGGTGAACAGTGGTGACTTGGGTCGGGATCTTGTCCTTCACCGCATCAGGCACTTTCAGCGACAGCACTTGCTGGCTGATGGACTCGGTCAGGCGCGCGGCCGCCTTGCCGGTGGGCGCGGCCAGACGAATACGCAATGCGCTGCCCGCTTCCACCGCTGGCGCCTGCAACAGCGCGAGCAAGCGCACCACCGTCGTGGTCTTGCCGGTGCCCGGGCCGCCAGTGACGATGCTGAATGCACCGCGCGTCGCCAAGGCGCAGGCGAGTTTCTGCCAGTCGACAACACCGTCCGGCGGGGCCTGGTCGAACAGGCGATTCAGGCGTTCGGGCAGATCATCGGCGACGCTTTCGCGGGTGGCGAGTCGCAGACGCAGTGCGGTATCGATGCGCCGTTCGTAAGTCCAGTAACGGCGCAAGTACAGGCGTTTGCCCGACAGCACCAGTGGCCGGCTTTGCGCGTCTTCGCTGCCATCGACGGCCAGTGCCACCAGGCGGCTCGCGGCCAGGGCGTGGCACCAGTGGGCGCCGTCCAGGCCATCGAGCAACTGCGAGGGCAGCAGCATGGCGCCGGTGTGTGCATCGCCTTCGGGCGGCAGCGACAAGGCGAAATCCGGAGCCTTGAGGGTTTCGAACAGGTCAAGACACACATGGCCGTGACCGAGTTGGTGGCTGGTCAGGGCAGCGGCCAGCAACACCAAGGGATCGGCCTGCGGATCGAGTTCGTGGAGGAAGCCCACAAACGCCTTGTCCAGTGCCCGCAGCCAGCCACGCTGCACCCAGAGATCGAGCAATTGCACCAGGTCGGCGGCGCGGCTCAGAGGCGTAAGTTCCTCTAGCGGTAACGGCGACAGGCTCATAGCAGCACTCCTTGTTCCCAGGCGGGCTCGGCCTTGGGTGGTAGCGGTTTGCCCTGGAACAGCAGGTCCAGGCTTTCGATCAATTCCCGGGGTGGCCGGGTGAAATACGCGCCCTGGCTCGCGGAATGGGTGCCGCGCAGGAACAGGTACAACGCCCCGCCGACGTGGCGGTCGTAGTCGTAGTCCGGCAGCCGTGCCTTGAGCTGACGATGCAGGGCCAGCAGGTAAAGCACGTATTGCAGGTCGTAACGATGATCGAGGATCGACAGTTCCATGGCCTGTTGTGTGTAGGCCGAATCATCGGGGCCGAGCCAGTTGGATTTGTAGTCGGCCACGTAGTAGCGGCCCTCGTGTTCGAACGTCAGGTCGATAAAGCCTTTGAACATGCCGTTGAGCAGCACCGGCTCGGCGGCCACCCGCGACACGCCATTGTGCGTGTGCTGGCACACCAGTTTGTCGAGCGCGAGGACATCGACCTTGTGGCTGGCGAACCAGAATTCCATTTCGATCTGGTACTGCTGCAATTCGCTGAGGGCCATCTGCCCGTTGCCCAGGGGCAGCCGCGCCTGCAACAGGTGCCCAAGCCAACCGGACAGCGTGCCGATCCAGCCTTCCCAACCACGTCGGTTGCAGCGACGGGCGACCGCATCTTCGATGGCTTCGGGGGTGACGTTGAAGCCTTCACCGCCCGCCCACTCCAGCAGGCCATGGAGGAAGGTGCCGGGGTTCGGTCCGCGTGGGAAACGGTGAATATCACCACCGGAAGCCGGCACTTCACGCGGAGCATCCGGGTCGAGGCGTTCGTCGTCAAACAGCTTCTGCGCTTGTGGGCTTTCCGGCGCTTCGAGACTGGCCGCGCTCATGCTTTCGCCGATACGCAGGGCGCTGTAGGACGCGATCCACCAGTTTTCCGCCGCCTTGCGTCTTGGCATCAGGGGCGCAAGCAAGGTGGCTTCGTTGCGCGGCGGGTGAAATACCACCGCTTCGGCTTCGGGCATTTGTGCGTAATGCAGTGCCGGGCAACCTTCCTGCAAGTCGAGCAGCCAGCGCGCCAAGCCAGCGGATTCGCCCAGTGAAGCACCGCCGCCGAGCAAGTAGCCCAGGGCCGACAGATGCAACACCGAGCTGTTGTTATTGCCGCGCTTCAGGTCGGCGATGCCTAGCCAGCAAGCGTGTTTGGCGCGGGTCAGCGCCACGTAGAACAGGCGCAGGTCTTCGGCCAGGCGCTCGTCGTCGGCTTGGGCGATCAGCTCGGCGGTGGGCCTGAGGCTGACCTGGGATTTACCGTTTGCGTCGTGGTAATGCAACGGCAAGCGGCTGCCATCCACCGGTTTTGCCGAGCAGATAAACGGCAGGAAGACCAGGTCGTATTCCAGGCCCTTGGACTTGTGGATCGTCACCACCTTGACCAATTGCTCATCGCTTTCCAGCCGCAGTATCTGCTCTTCACCGGCCTGCCCGGAGAGCGCAAGATGTTCGGCCAGGTGGCGAATCAGCGCCTGTTCACCGTCCAGTTCCGCAGCCGCTTGTTGCAGCAATTCGCAGAGGTGCAGCAGGTTGGTCAGTACCCGTTCGCCATCGCTGCGGGTGATCAGGGTTTGCGGCAATTTGAAGTCGTGCAGCAGGCGCCGCAGCATCGGCAGCACGCCTTGAGTGCGCCAGATCGTGCGGTAGTCGCGGAACTGCATTACGCGCTTTTCCCACGCCAGTTCGTCCTGGTTCAGACGCTCCAGTTCCGGCAGCGACAGGTTCAAGGTGACGCAGGCCAGGGCGGCGCGCAGCGGGCGCTCGACGTCCGGCTCGGCGCAGGCCTTGAGCCAGGCCAGCAGGTCGTGGGCTTCCTGGGCGGCGAACACCGAGTCTTTATCCGACAAGTACACGCTGCGCACACCACGGGCCGCCAGCTCACCGCGCACGGCTTGGGCTTCCTTGCCGTCGCGCACGAGGATGGCGATGTCTGACGGCAGTACGCCTTTGAAGCTACCGTCTTTGCTCAGGAATCCGGCAGTCCCCTGCTGTCCGCCATTAAGCAATGCAACGATTTGACTGGCGCAGGAAGCGGCCAGCTGTTGGCGGTAGAGCACGCCGGATATGGGCTGGTCGGTGGGCAGGTGCCAGAGGTTCAGCGCTGGCAACGTCTGACCGTTGACCTGCAATTGTTCCTTGCGGCCCTGGGACAATACCGACTGGAACGGCACCGGATTTGTCCCGTCCGGTTCACGGAACAGGAATGCGCCACGGCCTTTTTCTGCGCGCTGGAACACATGGTTTACCGCCTCGACCATGGCGTGGCTCGAACGGAAGTTGGTGCCCAGGGTGTGATGGCGGCCGGTAGTGGATTGCCGTGCACGCAGGTAGGTATAGATGTCGGCGCCACGGAACGCGTAGATCGCCTGCTTCGGATCGCCGATCAGGAACAGGCCGCTGTCGAGGTGGTTTTCTTCGATGCGGTAGATGCTGTCGAAGATGCTGTATTGCACCGGGTCGGTGTCCTGGAATTCGTCGATCAAGGCGACCGGAAATTGCTCGCGGATCACGCTCGCCAGACGCTCGCCGCCGTCGGCCTGGAGCGCAGCGTTGAGGCGGATCAACATGTCGTCGAAACCCATTTCGGCGCGTCGGCGTTTTTCTTCTTCGAAGCGTTTTCCCACCCAGCCGGCGGCGTGTTGCAGTACGGCAGCATCGGGGGTGGGCAAGGCGTCGAGGCTGGCCTTGAGACCGGCCATGGCATCGATACCCGGATGGTGCGGCGGCTCGCCTTTCCAGGCTTCGGCCATGCCGTCGGGCGTCAGGCGGGTGAAGCCGGTGCCGATGTCCAGTTGTTCGAGTGATTCGTCAGCGGCCCAGGCGCTGATTTTTTCGAACCAGGGTTCGAAGTAACGGGCTTGCATCTTGCGACCATCGACGGCTTTAGCCGCGACGGCTTGCAGGCAAATAGTGCGCAACTCTTCTGCCCATTGTTGCCAGGGGGCCTTGAGCGCGACAAGAGCTTGGCGGCGTTCCTGCAGGCATTCGTTGATCAGCTCAGCGGGGTCACGAGTTTCATCCGTGGGCCGCTCACTGCCGAACAGCGCGCGTACCCGTGGCATCAGGGCTGCCGGGCCGCCCCAATTGTTGCGCACCCAATTCAACGCATCGTCATGCATCGGGTAACAGAACAGTCGCCAGTAGTCGCGCAGCACTTCGCCGAGCAGGTCGCTGTGGTCGGTTTCCAGGGTTTGGGTGAACAAACTGCCGCTGTCGAACGCGTGTTCGCGCAGCATGCGCTGGCACCAACTGTGGATAGTCGAAACGGCGGCCTCATCCATCCATTGGGCGGCGATGTCCAGGCGATTCGCGCAACCTGGCCATTGCTCGGGGCTGTATTGGGCACGCAGTTCGGCGATCAGCGCGTCGGGTTCTTCGATTTCTTCGCGGAAAAAACGCGCGGCTTCAGCCAGGCGGATACGGATACGTTCACGCAGCTCTTTGGTGGCCGCGTCGGTGAACGTCACCACAAGGATTTGCGGCGGCAGCAACTCGCGGCCGAAGCCCGCTTCGTCCCCGCCGTGGCCGAGCACCAGGCGTAGGTAAAGCGCCGAGATAGTGAACGTCTTGCCCGTGCCAGCACTGGCTTCGATCAGTTGGCTGCCCTTGAGCGGGAATGCCAGGGCCAGGGGTTTTGTGCTGCTCATGCGCCGGCCTCCGCGCTGGTGAGTGATCGCCAGGAGGCGTTGACCAACGGTCGATACAGGGTTTCACACCAGCCTTCGAACTCTTCGCTGGCCATCAGCGCGGCGTAGTCGGGAAACTGGCGAGTGAGCGCGGGGCTTTCACGGCGCTCGCCGTCGGTGGTTTGGCCGTCGCCTTCGTAGGCTTTGCTGGCGGCAGTGTGGGCCTTGACCGGGTCGGTTTGAGAGAGCCAGGCGAACGCCGTTTTAACAGCAATTGGCAGTGGTTCACTCATGCCGGTTTTCCACGCGAGCAGCAGGTTACCGAGGAGTTCCTGGGCGGTGGCTTGCTCCAGCGGGCCCAATAGCAGGGTGTCGTCGCTGGCGACCAGGCCGGTACTTAACGGCAGCCCGCAAGCACAGGCCACCAGGTGGTTCACCCACGGGCGAATCAGGCGGTGCCACTTGCGGGTCTTGATCGAGCCAATGCTGTTGGGGATGGCGGTGACACTTAGAAAACCGCCGTCGCTACGTTGATGCAGGCCGCTGATCCAACCTTCCAGCTGAATGCCGTGATGCTCAAAACTGATCGGTTCAGCACTGGCATAGGGCGTGGGCCAGAGCGCCAGGAGTTGCTGGTAACGCTGCAGCAGATCTGGCAACGGCTCGATGAGCTCTTTGCGCAGGCATTCGCCGAAACCGACCATTGGCAACAAGCCGCTGCCTTGCAGGCGCAGGGCTTGGGCGTTGAGGGCTTCGTCGGGATTGTCAGGCCAGGTCAGCGCGGCGGCGAGCAGGCTATCGCTCAGGCTATAGCGCTGCAGTGCGTCGAGGACGAAGGGTTCTTCATCTTCCAACGGGACTTCAGCGGCTTCGAAAAATACTTTCAGGCGCTGACTGAAGAAGTGTTTGACCGGGTTGCGCAGGAAGTCCTGCAACTGGCCGAGGCTCAGCGGTTCTTCCTGGGTGTAGGGTGCCAGGCTGCCGGTATCGGGGAGGCTGTCCGGGGTTGCGTGGAGCAACTGCCATTCGCGGGCGTAGCTGAACAGCTCGTCACCTTCATGAAAGTAGCGGGCGCTGAAGGGTTGGAGCGGGTGTTCCTGGGTGGTGGCTTCCAGGAGCGGCTCACCGTTTGTGGTGTGCCAGCCGCTGGCGATGTGGTCACGCAGTTGGCCGATCAGGACCGACGCCGGGCGATCACTGTTGTCGCGGATACTGCGGCCGACCCAACTGATGTAGAGCTGGTCGCGAGCCGAAAGCAGGGCTTCAAGCAACAGGTAGCGGTCGTCTTCGCGGCGTGAACGATCGCCTGGACGGTAGTCGCTGCCCATCAGGTCGAAGTCCAGCGGCGGTTGAGCGCGCGGGTAGTCGCCGTCGTTCATGCCCAGCAGGCACACCAGCTTGAACGGGATCGCGCGCATGGGCATCAGGGTGCAAAAATTGACAGCCCCTGCAAGGAAGCGTTGGGACAATCGCCCCTGGTCGAGGCCAACCATCCAGGCCTCGCGGACTACGGTGAGGGGTAACTCGTCGTGCAGGCCGACGGACTCGCAGGTCTCCAGCCAGGTTTCTCTCAGTTGCTCAAGCTGACCCAACAGGTAGTCGTCATGTTCGTTGCTCGGGAGGAAGAACAGCTGCATGAGGTTTTGCAGGCGCTCGCCCCACTCTCTCGGCGCGGCGGGTTGTGAAAGAGCCTGGTGGGCGTCGTGCAGTGCGTCGAGCAGTGCAACCAGCGGCCCGATCAGTGCCGCGTCGAGGCCGCCGATTTCATCGTAGGGCTCAATGCCGTCGCAGGCAGCACCGGTGCCGACGGCGTAACCCAGGAGCATGCGGCGCAGGCCGAAACGCCAGCTGTTTTGCTCCAGCTCATTGGGCAAGCCAAGGCCGGCGCGCTGTTCGGCATTGAGGCCCCAGCGGATGCCGGCGCCTTCGATCCAGCGGTGCAGGGTCGGCAGGTCGCGCTCCTTGATGGCGAAGCGTTCTCGCAGCGCCGGGACGTCGAGCAGGTCGAGGATTTCACTGACCGGGAAGCGGCTGTCGGGAAGCTTGAGCAGGTGCTCGACGGCAATCAGCAATGGGTCACGGCCGCGCTGGCCTTGGTCTGTCAGCGTGAAGGGGATGAAGCGTAGGTCGCTTCTTTCAAGCTGGCCGAATACGGCGCGAATGTGCGGCGCGTAGCTATCGACGTCGGGGACCATGACGATGATGTCGCGCGGGCGCAGCGTAGGGTCGGCGCTGAAGCGCTGGAGCAGTTGGTCGTGGAGGATTTCCACTTCGCGTTGGGCGCTGTGGGCAATGTGGAAGCGGATGGAGGTGTCGCGCTTCACGTCGACGCCTGGCCAGCGTTCGCGGGTTTCGTTGAGCGGGCGCAGTTCGAGGATGTCGTCCTGGAGCTGGTTGAGCAAGGTGGTGGGCTCGCTCTCACTGAACAGGTCGATGCGACCGTCGCGGAATGCCGAGCGGTAACTGTTGGGGTCGTCGTAGCTGTCCAGCAGGTTGATGTAGTCGCGACCTTGTTTGCCCCAGGCAGCGAGCAGCGGATGGGCGTGCTGGTGCAGGGTCTGCGGATCAATGGTGACGGGCATTCCGGCTTTGCGGGCCTGGCGCTTGTACTCGTTTCGGAGCAGGTCTTTGTCGGCAACGATGTCGGACCAATGGTGGCGACATGGGTTGTGCACGCACAGCAGGACTTGGCTGAAACGGGCGAGGCCGGCGAGTGCTTCCAGGGCTTGGGCTGGCAAGGAAGAGATGCCAAAAACGATTACTCGGGAAGGCAGGCCAGCGGGTGCTTGTTCAAGGGTGTTGATGCGCTCGATAAAGCGCTGGTGAACACCCGCGCGACTCTGGGCCATGCCCTCCTCCCCGACATCCAGCAGCAGCGCCCGCCATAGTTCGGCTTGCCAGCAGTTGGCCGGGCTCAGGGGTTTGGATTCGCCTCGGCCATTGCGCAATTGATGGCGGCCCGCAGCCCAGTCTTCCAGCCAGTCAGCGCGGTAAACCTGGTATTGGTCGAACAGGTCAGCCAGACGTTCCGCCAGCTGGTAGCGTTTGCGCAGATCAGTGTCATCCGTCAGGAAACGCTGCAGGGGCTCGAAGTGGGGCTGGTCGATCAGCTCGGGAAGCAGGCGCATGAGGCGCCAGGTCAGTGGGGCTTTGTCGAGCAGGGACTTGGGGGGAATCTCATCTTTGCCCAGGACCATGCGATAGAGCTGCCACATGAAGCTGCCAGGAAGTTGCACGTCGATTGCCGCGGCGATGCCACAGCCGCCCATGTCGTCATCTTCAGGGTCTGCGGCCAGTGCCAGTTTGAGCCATTGGGCAATGCCATTGCTTTGTACCAGGGCGATTTCGTTTTCCAGGGGAGCCAGCGGATAACGGCGCATCCAACTGACGACCAGGCTGCGCAGTTCATCCAGGCGGTTTCCGTGAACCACCATGAATCCAGCACTGAGGGACGTCGCATCCGGCATAACGGCTTCCTTGGGAAAAGCAAAATCGAGGGATGGACTTTAGCATTGAAGGCAATCGTAGGCTGCAAGTGAGGAGCACCTGGGGCCGCTTGCCATGCTTTTCGACCGCCCAAAACAAAACCCCTGATTGCGTTAGCAATCAGGGGTTCTGGAATTTAATCTTGACGATGACCTACTCTCACATGGGGAAACCCCACACTACCATCGGCGATGCATCGTTTCACTGCTGAGTTCGGGATGGGATCAGGTGGTTCCAATGCTCTATGGTCGTCAAGAAATTCGGGTACTGAGTCGTGGCCAGCTGGCCTCGCTTCAGCAAATTGGGTATGTGATAGCTTTCGGTGTTTGCAAGAATCGAACTTTCGGTTCAT
>NZ_JARIXR010000026.1:0-178204 GCF_029269205.1 Pseudomonas sp. 1912-s
GGCCCGTGGGCCCGTGGCTGGTCGAAGGCCTATGCCCAGTCACGCGCTGAACACCTGCTGACGCGCCTGAACATCCCCCAGCGGTGTGACGGAAATCTTTAGCAAAGGCATTTCCAGCACGGCGCGCAATTCGTGCACCAGGCGCTTTTCCAGCGCGGTGTGGCCTTGGGCGTCAGGCTTGCCGACCTGGGCCAGCAGGTTGAAAGCCATCTGCCGGTCGAAGAACTTCGGCTCCAGCGGACGTACGTTCAACAGTTCGGCGGTCTGGCGGGCGAGTTCACTGACGGCTTCACGGCCCTGGGCGGAAACGGCCAGGTTGGCGGTAGACTATATTACTTTGACAAAGGTTGTGGACAAAGTTGAAGAGTTTCGGAAGGGACTGCGCAGGGATGAGATTGTTAACGTCGCTATTTCTGTAACTAAGGAGGGAGATGTTTCTGTGACCCGGTTGATAGGGGGGGATAGGGCGGTATGGAACGCTCCAGAAACAAGGACTCAGTTCACGATAATATCGGGATATCCCTCCCCAAAAGGTATTGAAAAATTTCTAAAGAGTTCCAGCCAGAGCAAGCTTGAGGAAGAAATTTTTTATAGCGAACTTACTGAAGTTACAAAGAAGGTTATTAATGAAAACCAAATCAGAACTAAGAATGACATCGAGAAAACTATAAAAGAACTTAGACAGAACGAGCCGATCTGAACGTGCCTCTAAAGAGTCGAGCCGCAATGTCTACATGAAAATGTCGAAAAACTGGCCCGTCAGGAACCATCGTAGATTCAGGAGCTAAGTAACCTTGCCTGCCGCCACCTGACGCTCATGGATGGCCTGCTTCATCTGCGAGAGGATCTGCTCTTTGAAGCACGTCCGACGCTTTGTATCGTGCATACATGAATCAATGAGTCGCTCAGCGATCCGAGGTGTGTCGTTGAGTACCTGTTTAATGAGCGCTCTCCGCGCGCCCAAACGATTGCCCTGCCTAGCGGCGTCTCTCTCTGTCGCAGAACGGAACTTCGCCTTTGAAAGTTGAGGCATCGCAGCTGTCAGGGTTCTAGGGGCAATCGCCATGAACGCCACAGGCCCGACCAGCCTCAATGCATGGTCGTACTCGTTGAAGGATGAAATCTGCAGTACGCGGGAGTCTAAAACTCGGCCCCCGTCGTTTATTAGGGATTCGTAGATGATCTGTGTTTCATCCTCGACGATCGACGTACGCACCTCGTCTTTGTAACCAAAGTAGAACCCGAAAGGCAGCTTGTCGGTCATGGTGATAGCGTGCTTGACGAAGGTAAATGAATGGCAGAAACCTGCGACCACCGTTAGCTCTCCATGGGCAGCGTCTGTTATCGCCCGCAAATCATGACCGTACTGTTGCCAGCCAATGAAGCCGCCGTTGGGCATGGCCAAGCCATTCTCCGCGTCCCCATGACCATCGATAAAGACCAGCGGCAGTAGCCCCTTTTTACACTTGTCCCCGATCTCGATTATGGCAGCAGCCCAATTATCCCTACTCCTACACTGGAGGAGGTAAATGCGCGATAAGTCGTGGTTGATGTCCTGAGTCGACAGAGTCAGCAACGAGTCACGGATTCCCTCTTCTCGAATGCGAGCTGAATGCTTGTCGAGCTCCCCGAGGCAGTCGATGAGGAAAATGCTGTTGGCATCACAGGCAATCCTTTGCTCGAAATTGATCGTTAACACTTCGCTGTCGTCCATCGCAGCCCCTTCATTGCCTAATATTGGGTTGAGCTTGTTAACCACCAGCGCTACTGGTTACAGGAAGCTCGTCAGTGCTGCAGCGGTATTGGACAGGCTATCGCCTCCCTCATCGCGACACCTGCGTAATTGAATGGCCTTGACCACTCATTTGCATTCAACTTGACCATTTGTTTGCATTGAATTGACCAGCGCACGGGGGTGCAGCATGATCGGTAGACCCAGAGCGGACATCGAAACGTCCGCTGCGGCGTGCTGTTAGTAGGCATGAATGCGCCAAGCCAAGCAATCGGCGTCGCCTTAGAGGAAATTTACGGCGTGCAGTTAAGCTCTCTTGCGTGGTCGAGGCACAGAATTCGAACCATTTATGTGTTTGACATACGTCGAGCCAGTACGGAGACGATCACGGGCGTGGGCTTTCCCGGGGGCAAGTTCGGGTTCGGAGTCTGAACATATGGAAATGTTGCACCTTGATTCCAAGCCAGCACATGCACTGCGGTCACGGTAAATCCTGAATTCTTGAGCATGTACTCGTTGTATTCCTCCGTCACTCCGGCTTTGATCTGATCCTCGCTAACGCCGGGTGGAACTGCACCGCGTTGCACGGTGTGTACCCACTCGACGGATGCAGGGCAGAGAGGCAGATCAACCAATCGATCCTCAACATTTTCTCGGTAAACCTTGGGCTTTTCCTCGATGCTCAAGTTGGCCGGAGTGCGCTTGTCATTGTCGTCAGGATGAGAACCGATGAACCATCCGACGACGACCTTCGGCTGGAACGCCGTGATTGCCTTAAGTAGTTCGTCGGACGGCTCGAACAAGTCTGAGTTGACGATCTCCGCAGTCACTCCGTGATCCTTCAACCGGGACCGAGCGAGATCGATCAAATGGACGTTGTTGTCAATCGCCAAGACAGGCCGGCTTCTAGCAAGGCTTAAAGTGCTCCACCCAGCTCCGCATCCCACCTCCAAGGTCGCTTCAGCGGGAGCAATCTGGCTGAGGTGTTTATAGATATCTTCACTGTCGAATTGAGTTGATTCACGATCCCAAAACTCAGAATAGTCTTTTGGTGTCATCCGTTGAAGCATTGCCCTCTCCTTTAAACATGCCATATTTTTCCGCTGCGTAATCAAGCGGTATGGTTGTTAACGGCCATCGGGCACGAAAACTTTAACGAGCGGGTGGCATGCGCCAATGTCGTTTGTGGCGCCGTGCGAGAGCAATTTGCTGCATTACGACCGGTTTTTGCCTTTGCTCGCCGGCTGCATAGCTACTTCTGTCGATCAAGGCGCACCCCTGCGCTGGTCAAATTCGATGCAAACAAATGGTCAAGTTGAATGCAAATGCCTGACCAGTGGCAATCCAAACAGGTGATCAAGTGGAGTGCAATTCTCCAGACACCACTCCCAGTCTCGAAGAGGCAGCATTTTTCCGGATGATGATTCTAAATAGATGTTGGCGCCGATGCCGAGTTGACCCAGTTGCCGAGATTTACTGACCCAGTCTGACTCCTCGTGAATCATTGTTTGTGCTCGATTGTTGTAGTTTTAGAGGTGGGACAGTCTTGCGTCGGCAATTGGGTCAATCCGGGGACAGCATCAACAGCTAGGTTTTCAACAGGTCATGAAAGTATCCGAAAACGCCGTGTTAGAGCATTGCGACAGTTTTAATTCTCTAGCGCATCAGTTCGAAGCGGCATTTAGTTACATTGCGACAGTTTTGCGCTTCCTCCAAAGGAGGCTGAACCCCGCGAATTCCGTGTACCGATTGCGACAGTTTTAATTCTCAAAAATCACCAGTGCATTTGAATTCCAAGACATCGACGCTTTCAGTAAACCGATGGCCATCCCTACCGATGAACAAATGAAAGCTGCACGCGAGCAGTTTGAGAATGATTATGTGGTACGTAGGGCTCTCAAGCCCGCGTCGGGAAGGTGTTTGGCTAGGCTTGCAGCTGAGACCGTCGGCGATTACATCGAGCCCGCCTTTGAACCCTCATGTGATCAAGCACTAGCATTCGCGGAGCTGACTGATTACCTACGCGACTATCGCGACTGCGCCGAGCACTACTCAAGCACCGCCCGCCTTGAGGTTTTTGATCAGTTGCAGGAGCTCCTAGACCGGCTCAGTGCTCTGGGCGTAACGTTACGCTACGCGACCAGACAGATAGTGCAGAAGGACGCCTCCGAACCGCAGCAGAAACCACAGCCAGTGGGTCAGGTGCTTTACCTCTTGGCATTCATGCATGGAGAGGCTCCGGAAGAACTCGGACTGCCAAGGAAGCTTAATTTTCGGTAAACCTTATCTAAAGGCAACTCAACAAAACATGAAATACCCATCCAAGATTGCAACAGGCGATGCTGGAGAATATTTTTTTGCCTACAAGATTTCGTATGTTCTCGGTTGGCCTTGTCGACTCTTCGATATCGACATTGGCATTGATGCACAAGTCGAAATACTGGACGAGAATCGAAATAGCACCGGGCGATTTGTCGCCTTCCAAGTGAAAACTTCTGCAGATGAGGAGCCTCAGCCTTACTGGTACGTTTCGAAAAATCAGCTCGACTACTGGCGCGACATGGACATACCGGTATTTGTTGCATTGGTCTCGCTAAAAAAGCAGACTATTCACTTGCATCAAATAAAGAAAAAATCCCGCTACCACATAACTGAGAAAGACTCAGTCCGGATTGATTTTGATTTAGTTAATGAGCACTTCACCGAATCAAGCGGCAAGCGAATTAAGGCGGCAGCCGAAGAAAGCACCATGTCGGCAATACAGGAACATTTGTCTAAAGTCCAGATTAAGATCGACGAAGTCAAATCAGCAATCGAAGAGATGGACGATTACTCAGACCCACCCAGCTTAATTGCTATTATGAACAGTAGGTGGGGGGCCTACAATGACTTATTACAAGCCAAAACTCTTTCCGCCAGTTATAAGGTCGGGGCACCCGAATGCAAGCAAATGGAAGAAACCTTAGAGGCAGCCCTGAATGAGCTGAGAACTTTCATGGAAGACTGGAATATGCATATCGATTGGGATGACCGAAAGTACGGGGACGGCGAGATTCAAAAATTCATTGATGAGGCTTAATACCTCACCAACACATTTATCAACCTGTTAGCGTCTTATTTGACACATGCGAAACAAGAGAAGCATGCAGGTTTTGGTTCGCGGATCACGGTTCAATGACTGCCGAAGGCAGCCTCACAACGCCGCCAGCAACATTCTCATCCCTCATCAGGATTTTCTGGGCTTGGCTCGCGCGGTTGGCTCAGCCACCAATGGGTCTTCGGGCCAATAATGCTTTGGATATCGGCCCTGAAGATCCTTCTTTACTTCCACGTAGGTGCTGCGCCAGAAATTTGCGAGATCTTGGGTGACTTGCACCGGCCTGCGGGCCGGCGACAGGAGATGCAAAAGCAGCGATTGCTTACCAAGGGCGATGCGTGGGGTTTCTGCTAGGCCAAAAAGCTCCTGCAGGCGCACTGCGAGGACTGGTGGATGCTGCGAGTAGTCAATACGAATATTGGAGCCGGAAGGCACCTGGATGGTCTGAGGTGCCTGAGTCTCCAGTTCCTGTGGAAGCGGCCAAGGCAGAAGATTTCTGACAATCGAAGCCAGATCCAGATGACTGAAGTGGCTGATCCTCGCGACTTTGCCCAAGTACGGTGTGAGCCACTCTTCCAACGTGGCCAGAAGATTGGCATCGCTGAGGTCAGGCCACTTGCTTTCTGCTTGGCCATTGTGGATATCCAGCTGACGCAGCAGATCGACCCGCGCCTGCCATTGGCGCAGCTCAGGGTTCCAAGGCAGGAGCTCGAGGCCCTTACGCCTCACCAGGTTGACCAAGGCCAACGAACGGGTTTGCTCATCAAGATTCGGCAGGGGTGTCGTCGACAGGATGAGCTGCCCAACCTTCAACTGCCGCTCAGCCTTGAGCACCCCTTCCCTTTCATCCCAATCGACCTCATCGACAGACCTCACGAGGTCATCTAGCTCGTCATCGAAAAGGGCCGGATCGAGGACACTCGCCAGGTAGATCCGCTCCTCACGCTGGCCTTGCCGGCTACCCAGATCGGCTACCACCAGCCACTCGTGCTTGGTGAGAGCATCAGGCTCTGAGAACACGGCAGCCCGACCGTTGGAGAGACGGTACTCGGATGCACTTGCACGCCTCTGGAGACCGATTCGGTCAGGGTAGGCGAATGCCAGTAGACACCCTATCCATCTTGGGTGATCGGGTTCGCTGACAGGGTGAACGACACTCCCTCGTAGCAGGGATCGATACTGCCGAGCAGACTGCTTCACGCGCTGAAAGGAGCCACCGTCTCGACGTGAATGTTGCTCGCCGGATAATGCACTCAATCTGGTGTGAAGATCAGCACCTGCACCACGCAAGATGTCTTTCTCACCGAGCAGCGCCGCGATGTTGCAAGCAAGGTCATCCAGCCCCATCGCGTTGCCTTTAATGAGCATGTGAGCGATCCGTGGATGCGCTGGGAGCTCGCTCATGGCTGATCCGTGTGGTGTGAGCTGTCCAGCATCGTCGAGTGCGCCCAGGCGCTTCAGCAGGTCTCTACCTTGGCCGAAGGGAGCTGATGGAGGTTGGTCGAGCCAGGTCATCTCCTCCGGCTTCATTCCCCACCGGGCCAATTGGAGAGCCAGGGCTGCAAGATCAGCCTGCAAAATTTCAGGGGTACTGTAGCCAGCCATTTGTTCGTGCTGCGACTCAGACCAAAGGCGATAGCAGATACCTGGTTCCAATCGCCCTGCCCGTCCTGCACGCTGAGTAGCACTGGCCTTCGAAATACGCTGTGTGTCGAGCCGGGTCATTCCACTTCGAGGATCGAATTTCGGCACTCGCTCGAGACCACTGTCCACCACCACTCTGACACCTTCGATGGTCAAGCTGGTCTCCGCGATGTTCGTGGCCAGTACGATCTTCCGGGAGCCTTTGGGTGCCGGGTCTATCGCAGCACGCTGAGCATTTAAGTCGAGGTCGCCGTATAGAGGGCATATGATTACCTCTGGACGACCACTCAACTGCCCCTTGAGCGCCTCAGTCACCCGCCGAATCTCTGCCTGCCCAGGAAGGAAAACCAAAACGCTTCCCGACTGTTCGTTGATGGCAGCCAAACAGGTGTCAGTGACTCGCGCATCCATACGCTCGCCCGGCTGATATGGACTGCCCCAAACCGGTACGACCGGATACATCCGGCCCTCACTGGTGACCACAGGCGCATCATTCAGCACTTTTGAAAGGCGAGCACCTTCCAGCGTTGCGGACATCAGAAGCAACTTCAGTGGCGGCTCATCACGCAGAAGCTCACGAGCACTCACGCACAGAGCCAGTGCAAGGTCGGAGTCGAGGTTTCGCAGGTGGTATTCGTCGAAGATCACCACACCCACTCCATCAAGCGCGGGGTCATCTTGAAGCCGGCGAGCCAGGATGCCTTCGGTCACTACTTCAATCTGGGTTCGTGGGCCTACCTTGCTTTCAAGACGAATGCGGTATCCGACAGTCTCACCAACCTTCTCACCAAGCTCACTCGCCAAACGTTCAGCGGCGGCCCGAGCAGCCAATCGACGAGGCTCGAGCATCAGGATCTTCTGATCACCGAGCCAAGGCTCGTTCAGTAGTGCTAGGGGCACTCGAGTGGTCTTGCCAGCACCAGGAGGAGCTTCAAGGATTACTTCGTGGCGGTTGGCCAGGGCCTCTCGTAGGTCTGGCAATACGAGGTCAATAGGTAGTGAAATCATCGAGGCTCCCAAATCAGGGAAGCAGTATACGACGGGGGATCAAGCGAGGAGATTAAGCCCTCAGACTGAGACGGCGTTGTTTGAGAGTTTTTGACAAGAAAGTGATGATTTCTGTGCATTCAGCAAAACGTGGAATTCATCGAAGATCAGCAAACCCACGCCGTCCAGCGCCGGATCATCCTGCAAACGGCGGGTGAGGATGCCTTCGGTGACCACTTCGATCCGGGTGTTGGGGCCGACTTTACTGTCCAGCCGGATGCGGTAGCCGACGGTTTCGCCGACCTTTTCACCCAGCTCGCTGGCCAGGCGCTCGGCGGCAGCGCGGGCAGCCAGGCGCCGGGGTTCAAGCATCAGGATGGTTTGCCCGGCCAGCCAGGGTTCATTCAACAGCGCCAATGGCACCCGTGTGGTTTTACCGGCGCCGGGCGGTGCTTCGAGCACGGCTTCATGGCGCGTCGCCAGGGCGTCACGCAGGGCGGGTAAAACATCATCGATTGGCAACGAATTCATACTGGCTCCAAAGCAGAGCGGCGAGTATAACGGCGAACTGCCGGGTGTCGGTGGTGGTCTCAACGACACGACCCCGTCCTGCCTGGAATGCGGTCAAAGGTGGGAGCTGGCTTGCCTGCGATAGCGGTGTGTCAGCCAACACACCTGACACTGAACCACCGCCATCGCAGGCAAGCCAGCTGCCACATTTGATCATCGTCGCCTTGTAGACTGGCTTATAGTCACTTTCATTATGTTCAAGGAGAGTCCCATGCGTGTTGTTTCCCGTGTCATCGGCGGTGTTCTGGCCGTCACCCTGCTGAGCCAGTTGACGGCTTGCGGCTCGATTTTCTACCCCGACCGCCGTGGCCAGATCGACGGCAAGATCGACCCGGCAATTGCCGTGCTCGATGCGGTCGGCCTGCTGTTCTATGTGATCCCGGGCCTGATCGCCTTTGGTGTCGACTTCGCCACCGGCGCGATTTACTTCGAGCCAGGCAAGACCGCCCAGGTCGCCCCGGAAAAACTCCAGCAAGCCATCGGCGCCGACGGCAAGGTCGATAACGCCAAGCTGCAAACCATCATCCAGAAAGAAACCGGGCGTAACCTGCCGCTGGACGACCCGCGCATGATCCAGTTCAAGGGCAGCGTGCAACAACTCGCCACCCTGGGCCTGCAACCCGCCGCTTAAGGACTGACCCGCCCCATGACCAGCAGTCCAGAACACGCCCGGCTGTTGCGCCTGGCCACCCGCGCTTCCGTCGGCGTGGCCTGTGTGCTGATTGTGACCAAGGCCATCGCCTGGTGGCTCAGCGGCTCGGTGAGCATGCTCGCCGGGTTGACCGACTCGCTGCTCGACGGCGTCACCTCGCTGCTCAACTTGCTGGCCGTGCATTACGCGCTGCGCCCGGCCGATGACGACCACCGTTATGGCCACGGCAAGGCGGAGTCCCTGTCGGGCATGGCCCAGGCGCTGTTTATCGCCGGCAGTGCGGTGCTGATAGCCTTCCAGGCGTTCCAGCGCTTGCAGCATCCGGAGCCGGTGGGCGCACCGTGGCTGAGTATCGGCGTGATCATTCTGTCCCTGGCGCTGACGGCGGCGCTGTTGGTCCTGCAATACCGGGTGATCCGCGAAACCGGCTCCAACGCCATCCGTGCCGACTCGCTGCACTACCGCTCCGACATGATGCTCAACGGCAGCATCCTGGTGGCGCTGGTGCTGGCGGCGTTTGGTTTCCATCAGGTGGACGCCTGGTTCGGCCTGGGCATCGCGGCCTACATTTTGTGGAGCGCGATCCAGATCGCCCGGGAAAGTTTTTCGGTGTTGATGGACGAGGAACTGCCGCCGGACGTCAGCCAGCACATGCTGGAACTGGCGTGCAGCGTGCCCGGCGTACTGGGCGCCCATGACTTGCGCACACGGATTTCCGGCAGCCACTGGTTTGTGCAGTTGCACCTGGAATTGCCGGGGGAGTTGAGTCTGTCTGTGGCCCATGGCATCAGCGACCAGGCCGCCGATGCCATCCACAACGCCTACCCGCGAGCCGAAGTGCTGGTGCACGCCGACCCGCAGGAAGTGGTCAAGGGCGCGAAGGCCTAGTACTGCACCTGATACCCGCGACTGGTCAGGCAGTTGCCCTGGGCCTGGCGGTAGGTTTGCACCACCGCCGGGTCTGGAGCGTAGGTGACGGTCCTTGGGTCAAAACCACTTTGTTGCACGGCCCAGCGATAGCAGTCGTAACCGTCCTGCTGGACTTGTGCCGGTGACTGGCCGTTGGCCGGGTAAGCCACCACGTCATAACCATTGCCCTGGGGCACGGGTTGCGGCGCTGGCGCGGCCGGTGGCGGCTGCACCACTACGTACTGCTGGCTGCTTTCTTCGTAGGTGTAATAGGCACCGGCGGCGAGGAAGAACAGCGCGCTGCCCACCCACACTTCCCGCGCGTAGTCGGGCAGGTATTGCACGCGAATCCCGTAAGGCGGCGTCACGACGACGTAGCGCGGGCCTTGCGGGCGATACCAGTAGCCACCCGAAAAGAAGTAGTCCTGGCCGCGATACGGCACGCGGTAATTGCGGTCGGGGAAGCGGTCCACGATGTAACCCGGGCGGTATTGCGGGCCTGGGCCCCAGCCATTGCCGTGCCCGTCGGGGCGGCCTGGCCAGCGGTGATCGTTGGGATGGTAGTTGTTGCCACCGCCGTTACCACCATTGAAGCCGGGCCGGCCTGGGCCACCCTGGCCACCGTTGCCGGCTTGCCAATGCGGGTTGCCGTCGTTGCGACGCGGAATGTCCTGGTAATTGCCGGGGCGCGGTTCCTGGGTCTGGCGCACGGTATCCGGGCGACCCTGGATCGGCAGGTTATTGGCGGGCTGGGGCGCCTGGTGCGGGGGTTGCTGTTGATTGCCCTGCGGGCGACCTTGCCACTGGCCGCCACCATTGGGGCGCTCGAAATTCTGGTTCTGCGGCCGGGGCTGATTATTTTCGAAATGCTGATTCTGCGGACGTGGCTGATTGTTCTCGGGGCGGGGAGCTTCAGGACGCGGTTGATTGTTTTGCGGTCGAGGCTGGTTATTCTGCGGCCGCGGCTGGTTATTGCCCGGGTGCCCTTCCGGGCCTCTTTCATGCTGACCACCGCCCTCCTGGCGTGGCGGGTCGTCGGCCATCACTTGCGCACCAACGCTCATCATCAGCAAACCAACACCTGCCAAACGCCAGATGCGCTTCATGCTATTCCTCACTGCGGATTAGGGCCTACACGTAAGACTGGAAAACCGGGGCCCGGTTCTGCGACAGGTTATCAGTCACGAGAAGTATTTTCGCAGGCAATAAAAAGGGGCGACCCGTCGGTCGCCCCTTGAGAACTTCGTCCTGGCTCAACGCTTTTGACGTTGGCTCACCTCACGCCGTCTTGTGGACAGTGTGCAGCCCGGGGGCCGGGGCAACCCTGTGGGGTTGGCGGCCGCAGCCGGCCTTATTGGCGGGCTGCAGTGGACTGTATGTCCGGGCAGTGATTCTGTTGATAACTCTACGCCTGGGCCTCGGGCAGATGATTGCGAAGATTGCGTCAATAAACAGTGCTTGCGCAATTTTTAACCCTGGATAGATAATTCGCCGCAATAGTTACGACAAAGGCCAGCCCCATGAGCAAACTTGACCGATACGACCTGAGTATTTTGGCGGAATTGCAGCGCGACGCGAGGATCTCCAACCAGGAGTTGGCCGAGCGGATCGGCCTGTCGCCTTCGCCGTGCTCACGCCGGGTCAAGCAATTGGAGGACGACGGCTACATCGCCCGCCAGGTCGCCTTGCTCGACCGCAAGATGCTCGGCCTGAGCCTGACAGCCTACGTGCTGATCGGCATGGACCGACACACCCCGGAGCGTTTCGAGAATTTCGAGGCGGCCATCCGCACCTTGCCGCAAGTGCTGGAGTGCAGCCTGGTGACCGGGATGGACGCCGACTACCAACTGAAGGTGGTGGTGCCGGACATGGATCACTATCAGAAACTGCTGCTGGGCCACCTGACCCGCATCGAAGGCGTCACCAGCGTGCGCTCAAGCTTTGTGCTGAACCAGGTGCTCAACAGCACCGAATTGCCGCTGACCCACCTGCGCACTTAAGACCAGCGCGGAACAAATGTGGGAGCTGGCTTGCCTGCGATGCAAACGACTCGGTCTTTCCGAGACACCGAGGTGATGCAATCGCAGGCAAGCCAGCTCCCACAGACCGACGCAGGTCAATGTTGAGCCTACGATGCTGGCGTATACTTCTGGCCCTACCCCGCCGGAAACGACCCGATGAACTCGATTG
Organism: Pseudomonas sp. 1912-s; assembly: GCF_029269205.1. NCBI lineage: Bacteria > Pseudomonadati > Pseudomonadota > Gammaproteobacteria > Pseudomonadales > Pseudomonadaceae > Pseudomonas > Pseudomonas sp. 1912-s. The sequence goes on from NZ_JARIXR010000026.1 coordinate 11,782, forward strand.
ATCCCGCCGTGTTTGAAGAATGGATGATGACCGGCCTGGTCAGCATCCTGATCATTTTCATGGGCTTTATCGTCTGGGACCTGGCGAAGAAATCCAAGGCCGGGCGCTTTGGCTCGATGATCCTGTTCTTCGTGCTGGGCCTGGGCGTTGCCGCGTTCATCATCAAGAGCGTGGTGATCGGCCTGATCGAGTCCGGCGCCTTATAAGCGCGCCGGCACTTCCTTCCATTGGCCTTGATCCAGGCCGTCGATCGACCAGTCACCTATCCGCACCCGCACCAGCCGCAACGTCGGTAAGCCCACCGCCGCCGTCATGCGTCGTACCTGGCGGTTACGCCCCTCACGAATCACCAATTCCAGCCACTGGGTCGGCACGCTTTTGCGAAACCGCACCGGCGGGTTGCGCGGCCACAGTTGCGGCTCGTCCAGTTGCCGCGCTTCAGCGGGCAGGGTCATACCGTCGTTGAGTTCCACACCGTCGCGCAAGCGCTGCAACTGTTCCTCGGTCGGCTCGCCTTCCACCTGCACCCAGTAGGTTTTCGCCAGCTTGTGCTTGGGGTCGGCGATGCGCGCCTGCAACTGGCCGTCGTTGGTCAGCAGCAACAGGCCTTCGCTGTCACGGTCCAGGCGCCCGGCCGGGTAGATGCCGGGGATCTCGATGAAATCCTTGAGGGTCGCCCGCCCGCCTTCGTCGCTGAACTGGGTCAGCACATCGAAGGGTTTATTGAACAGGATCAACTTGGGCTCAGCCGGTGGCGCCTTGGCGACACGACGCGGGGCTGACGAAGTTTGCGGACTTTTCACACCGGGGCGGCGAGAAACGGGACGGGCAGGACGGGACATGGCAAAAGAACATCTAACGGTCAGGACCGACAATGCTAGTGGCCTGACCGTTAAATAACCATCCCAACCGTTTAGCGGAACGGCGGCTCGTCGAAGCTGCGCAGTTTGCGCGAGTGCAGCGAGTTGAGCTCAGTGCGCAACAAATCCACTGCCTCGATGCCGATCTTCAAGTGCTGGCTGACCGCACGCTCATAGAACGCGTTGGCCGAACCCGGCAGCTTGATCTCACTGTGCAGCGGTTTATCCGATACACACAGCAACGTGCCGTACGGCACCCGCAGGCGGTAGCCCTGGGCGGCGATGGTGCCGCTTTCCATGTCCACGGCCACGGCGCGGGACAGGTTGATCAGCGGACGTTCCTGGGCCCAGCGCAGCTCCCAGTTGCGGTCGTCGTAGGTCAGCACGGTACCGGTGCGCAGGCGCTTTTTCAGCTCTTCGCCCTTCTCGCCGGTCACGTTGGCGGCCGCCTGCTGCAAGGCCATCTGCACTTCGGCCAGGGCCGGGATCGGGATGTTCGGCGGCACTACCCGGTCGAGAATCCCGTCGCGGCGCATGTAGGCGTGAGCCAGCACGTAGTCGCCGATGGTCTGGGACTGGCGCAGGCCGCCGCAGTGGCCAATCATCAACCAGCAATGCGGGCGCAACACCGCCAGGTGATCGGTGATGTTCTTGGCGTTGGACGGACCGACGCCAATGTTCACCAGGGTCACACCGTGGCCATCGCTGGCCTGCAAGTGGTAGGCCGGCATCTGGTAACGGTGCCAGACCACGCCCGCAGCAATGGCGGACGCTTCGCCGTGGTCCATGCTCTTGTCGATGATCACGTTGCCCGGCAGCACCATGCGGATAAAGCGCGGGTCACTGCGCAGTTGTTCCAGGCCGTGCACGATGAACTGGTCAACGTAGCGGTGGTAGTTGGTCAGCAAAATCCATGGCTGCACATGGCGCCAGTCGCTGCCGGTGTAGTGCACCAGGCGGCGCAGGGAGAAGTCGACGCGGGCGGCGTCGAACAACGCCAATGGCAGTGGGTCGGTGTTTTCCCAGTCGTAGAGACCATCGGCAATGCCATCGGTGGCAGCAGACAGGTCGGTACTCGGGAACACCCGCGCCAGCGTGGCAGCGGTCACGCCGGAGCCGGCAAGTTCGTCGCCCTGCTCCACCACGTACGGGTAGGGAATGTTCTGCTGGCTGACGCCCACTTCTACCGTCACGGTGAAGTCGTGCATCAATGGCACCAGTTGCTCCAGCAGGTATTTGCGGAAGGCTGACGGATGGGTGACGGTGACGCTGTAGGTCCCCGGCAACTGGACCTTGGCATATGCTCGGGTGGTCTGAGGGACTTCGCCCTGCACCAGGTAGGTCAGGCGAAGTTCCGGGTAGCGAAACAGCGCACGTTGTTCGGCATCGGGTTCGACGCGGTCTTTGAGGTAGCGCTTGAGGGCTTGATTGAGCGCGCCGGTAGCACGCTCATGGAGAGCCGCCAGCCGATCCACGGCTTCTTCGGCGGTTTGAACGACAACAAAAGCTTCGGTCACGGTAAGCATCCTGTGTTCTGACTTGCAGGCCTTCATCTTGCCTGTATCCCTGGCAGACGGGAACCTCCTTCAGAAACCTTGGGGTGTCGACCGCGCGACAATGGCCTCCACATCCACACCCCGCGGCAAGGTGCCATACACCCGGCCCGACGACTCACCCAGCCGGCTGGCAATAAAGCCATCACTCACACTGGCATTGCCTGCCTCCAGCAACAGCTTGGCCTGCAACGCCACCGCAATGTCTTCGGTGAGTTGCCGGGCACGGTACTGGATGTCCTGGGTGTCCATGAACGCCGACTTCAGCTGTTCGATGTGCCGTGCCAGGTGCTGGTGACCATGGCCATCCCCCAGCTCGACAAACAATGCCTCCAACACGCCCGGCTCTTTCGACAAGGCCCGCAGCACATCCAGGCACTGCACATTGCCGGAACCTTCCCACGTCGAGTTGACCGGAGCCTCACGGTACAGACGCGGCAAAATGCTGTCCTCCACATACCCGGCGCCGCCCATGCACTCGGCGGCTTCGTTGATCATCGCCGGGGCACGTTTGCAGATCCAATATTTGCCCACCGCCGTTACCAGCCGGGCGAATTTGGCCTCCTGCTCGTTATCCAGATGGTCCAGCGCGCGCCCCATGCGCATGCTCAAGGCCAGGGACGCCTCGCTTTCCAGCGCCAGGTCGGCCAGCACGTTTTGCATCAGCGGTTGCTCGCTGAGCACCCGGCCACCCACCAGGCGATGGGCGCAATGATGGCTGGCCTGGGTCAGTGCCTGGCGCATCAAGGCGCTGGAGCCGACCATGCAATCGAAACGGGTCATGGCCACCATCTCGATAATGGTCGGTACGCCGCGCCCTTCCTCGCCGATCATCCAGGCCAGCGCACCGCGAAACTCCACTTCGCTGGAGGCGTTGGAGCAATTGCCGAGTTTGTTTTTCAGGCGCTGGATGTAGAACTCGTTGCGGGTGTCGTCCGGGCGGTGCCGAGGCAGCAGGAAACAGGTCAGGCCCTTGTCAGTCTGCGCCAGGGTGAGAAAGGCGTCGCACATCGGCGCCGAGCAGAACCACTTGTGCCCCACCAGCTCATACGCCTGGCCCGGGCCGCCGGCGCCCACCGGGTAAGCGCGGGTGGTATTGGCGCGCACGTCGGTGCCGCCCTGTTTCTCGGTCATGGCCATGCCGATGGTCGCGCCGGCCTTGTGGGCGATGCCGACGTTGCGTGGGTCGTATTCGGTGGCGAGGATTTTCGGCAGCCAGGTGTCAGCCAGGTCCGGCTGCAAGCGCAGGGCCGGGACGCAGGCGAAGGTCATGGTCAGCGGGCAGCCGGTGCCGGCTTCGGCCTGGCTGTGCAGGTAGGTCATCGCGGCGCGGGCCACGTGGGCGCCGGATTGCGGATGAGCCCACGGCAACGACGGCAGGCCATGTTCGACGGCGGTGCGCATCAGTTCGTGGTACGCCGGATGAAACTCCACCAGGTCGATGCGATGGCCAAACCGGTCGTGGCTGTTGAACACCGGCTTGTTCTGGTTGGCCAAAAAACCGGCCTCCATCAGCGGCCCGCCCGCCAGCGCACCATAGGTATCGATGCGCTGCTCGGCCCAGCCGGCGCCAAAACGCCGGGACCAGTCTTGCAGGGGCAAATCGATACGGTACAGGTTGGTGCCGTCCAGGGACGGTGGCTGATTGGTGACGTCGTGGGTTTCGGCGAACTGGTGCAGGTTCATGACGGGCCTCCTGAAAAAAGGCCACGTTCATTGAGGCCTGAATTTCAGTTAAGCACCGTCACCCGGCTTAAAAAAGTGGCATACACGCCTAATTCGCGGCGCTTTCGCCCTCGACCTGATGCAGCAACCGCAGTTGCAGCACCAACTGCAAGGCTTCAAAGCGTACCGGTTTGGTCACTCGGTCAGTGATACCCACGCCGTGGCAGCTCTCGCGTTCCGGCGCATGCTGCGAGGTGCTCAAGGCGATCACTGGCAGTTCGCCACAGCCGGGCAACGCACGAATCTGACAGCACAGAGAGAACCCACCCTCCGGCACATCCAGCAACACGGCATCGAAGGTTTCACTCTGCAATAGCGCCAGGGCGGCCGGCCCGTTGTCGACGGTTTTCACGCGGTAACCGAGCTTGAGCAACATGCCGCGCACCACCAGTTGGGCCACGCTGTTGTCGTCTACCAGCAACACTGCGCACTCCTGAGGGCTGCGTTGTGGCTGCGGTACTCGCCGCACTGGCGCTGGCTCGGGTTGCACTGGGCTGACAGCCAGTTCCAGTTGGAAGCGGCTGCCACGCCGCGGCTCGGAATTATGGGTGAGGCGCCCACCGAGCAATTCGATCAATTGCCGGCAGATTGCCAGGCCGATGCCCATGCCGCCGTACCGACGCGTGGTCGAGCCATCAAGCTGGAAGAAGCGCTGGTACAGGGTTGCTTCATCGAGGTAGGCGAACCCGATGCCGGTGTCGGTCACGATAAAGGTCAGGCGCAACGTCCCGTCAGCCTGGGGCACGCCGACTACCCGAACACGCACCGAACCTTCGTGGGTGAACTTGAAGGCGTTGTCCAGCAGGCAATCCAGGCATTGCGCCAACTTGCCGGGATCAGCGTTGATGCGGTCCGGCAGCTCATCCGCCAGGTCGATCGAAAACTCCAGGCCCTTACTCTGGGCGCTGGTCGCGAACTGCTGGCGCAAGGTGTCGAGCACGCCACGCAGGCTGAACACCTCGGGTTGCGGGCTGAGGCGCCCGGCCTGCAGTTCGGTGAGGGTCAGGATGCCGTTGACCATGCGCATCATCTCGCGGGCCGAGCCGGCGGCAGTTTGGTGATACTGGGCGAGGTCGCCTTGCAGCGGCTCGGTCTGCATCAACTCCAGGGAGCCGATCACGCCGTTCATCGGCGTGCGCAGTTCGTGGGTCAAGGTGGCGAGGAATTCATCCTTGAGCTGGTTGCTGTGGGCCAGTTGGGTGTTGAGCACTTCGAGTTTCTGGCTGGCATCAAACAGGATTTGCGCCTGCTGCTCACGCATCGCATTGATGCGGTCGGCCAGGGCCAGGGACAGCAGGGCCACTTCGAGTGCCGAGCCGATCTGGCTGGCGTACATCGTGAGGAACACATTGGGCAGGTAGCCCAGCACCATCATCGTATTGACCACCCCGCCCAGCAGGAACGCAGTCCAGGCAATGATGAAGTAACGCGCCATCCGCTGGCCGCAGTACCAGGCCTTGATGGCTGCGACGAAGATGGTCACGGTGAACACCAGCGCCAAACCGGTGGCCAGGCGCAGGGCCAATGCATAACTGGTGAACAGCGCCAGCACCATCACCGCCGCACCGCTGACCGCCAGCGCCAGTAACAGCCGGTTGATCCAGCGACTGTAAAGCGCGGTGTGCAGGAAGCTGCGGGCAAACAGGCTGCCGAACAGCGCCGCCGAACCGATCAGGAACGGCACCGCCGCATTCGCCCACCACGGGTTATCAGGCCAGAAGTACTGCACGGCCACGCCATTGACCGACAGTTGATACAGGCCGAACGAAGCAATATAGAGGATGTAATAGAGGTAGCTGGTGTCGCGCACGCTCAGGWAGATGAACAGGTTGTAGACCAGCATGCCGAGCAGCACGCCGTAGATCACGCCCAGCACGTACAGGCGCAGCGGCTGTTCTTCGAGGTACGCGGTGGTGGACCAGAGGGTCAGCGGTGCCTGGATCGAGCCCTGGCTTTGCAGGCGCAGGTACAGGATTTCCCGTTGGTCCGGCGCGAAGTCGAGCTTGAACAGGTAGTTACTCTGGCGAATCTCACGGCTGGAAAACGGCAGGCTGCTGCCGGTGCGCGAGACCAGTCGATAGTTGCCGACGCTGTCCGGCTCGTACAGCTCCAGTTGGTTGAGCGGCGGATACGCCAGTTCCAGCAGCCAGTGGCGCGAGACATCCAGAATTGTCGGACGGTAATGCAGGTCGAGCTTGAGCCAGAACACCGAGCGCGAATAGCCGGCATTCAGGGTGGCTTTGTCATGGGTCTTGAAGCGACTGGCGAGGACCGGCGAGCTGATATCGCCAATGGTCAGGGCGCCACTTGGGTCTTCAAGCACTTGCATCACTTGGCCCAGGGGCAACCGCGTGGTGGTCTCGTTGAACTCGACTGCGCCGGCCAGCATCGGCAGCCCGCTCAACAGTAACATCAGCAAATAGCGCATAGAGCCCCAGCGTGACCTGTCCGGTTATGTCAAAAGCCTCCATTCCTTTTGAGCAGACGTATACCGGCGATACAGTTATTGGTTTGGATCCACTCTAGCATAGCCATTACAGGCCAAAAGACACCATTGAAATAATTTTTTGAAAGGCTCTAGAACGGGCATTACAGAGTATTTGACCTGTATTTGCGCATGATAGCAAACAGCCATTTCGTCCGACTCCTCCGCTAAAAATTCAACCATCGCCCGACAGCCACCCAAAAAGCGTTTGGTGGTAAGCTCGCGCACCATGAATATCTACAGCTCTCGCCCCGTTGTCCTCTGTCTCTCCGGCCATGATCCCAGTGGTGGCGCCGGCTTGCAGGCAGATATCGAAGCCCTGCTCGCCCAGGGTTGTCATGCGGCCCCGGCCGTTACCGCGCTGACCGTGCAGAACACCGTCAACGTCAGCGATTTCCGCGTGCTGGACCGCGAGTGGGTGCTGGCCCAGGCCAACGCCGTGCTCGGCGACTCCGACGTCGCGGCGGTGAAACTGGGCATGCTCGGTTCCCTGGAGATGGTCGACACTGTGGTCGAACTGCTCCAGGCGCACCCGCATCTGCCGGTGGTCTGCGACCCGGTGCTGCGTGCCGGTGGCGGCGGTAGCCTGGGCAAGGACGAAGTCGGCTATGCCATGCGCGAACGGCTGTTGCCGCTGTCGCTGATCGCCACGCCAAACCTGCCCGAAGCGCGCATCCTCGCTGAACTGCCCGAGGGCACGGCGGACGAATGCGCCGCCAGGCTGCTGCCGTTCATCAAGCACCTGCTGATCACCGGCGGCCATGGCGACGAGCACGAAGTGCACAACCGCCTCTACAGCCGCGACGGCACGCACCAGACCTTTACCTGCCAGCGCCTGCCCGGCAGTTATCACGGTTCCGGCTGCACCCTGGCCAGCGCGCTGGCCGGTCGGCTGGCACAGGGCGAAGGTTTGGTGAGCGCGGTGCAATCAGCCCTCAACTACACTTGGCGCACCCTGCGTGACGCTGAACAACTCGGCCAGGGGCAATTCGTGCCTCGTCGTCTGCCGTTGGATTTCTGCTCGTAACACCAAGAGGCCTGTCCGATGAAACTACGTGGCCTTTATGCCATTACCGACAGCCAACTGTTGGCCGGCAAGTTCCTCGCCTACGTCGAAGCGGCGTTGGACGGTGGCGTGACCCTGTTGCAATACCGCGATAAAAGCAGCGACGAAGCGCGCCGCCTGCGGGAAGCCGAAAAGCTCCGTGAGCTGTGCTCGCGCTACAAGACACAACTGATCATCAACGATGACGCCGAACTGGCCGCGCGCCTCGGCGTCGGCGTACACCTGGGCCAGACCGACGGCCCGTTGACCCCGGCTCGTGCACTGCTGGGCTCCAAGGCGATCATCGGTTCCACCTGCCACAGCCAGATCGAGCTGGCCGAGCAGGCCGCCAAAGAGGGCGCCAGTTACGTCGCCTTCGGCCGCTTCTTCAACTCCAACACCAAGCCCGGCGCCCCGGCGGCCACCGTTGAACTGCTGGCCCAGGCCCGCGCGCGGTTGCACCTGCCGATCTGCGTGATCGGCGGCGTCACCCTGGAAAACGCCGAACCACTGGTGGCCCACGGTGCCGACCTGCTGGCGGTGGTGCACGGCCTGTTTGGTGCCGACAGCACCCAGGAAGTCACCCGCCGCGCCCGCGCCTTTAACGATCTTCTAAAATCTTGAATTCAGAGAACACGATCATGTCCCGTTCCGAAACCCTGTTTGCCAATGCCCAGAAACACATCCCCGGCGGTGTGAACTCCCCCGTGCGAGCGTTCAAGAGCGTTGGCGGCACCCCGTTGTTCTTCAAGCATGCCGAAGGCGCCTACGTCACTGACGAAGATGACAAGCGTTACGTCGACTACGTGGGTTCGTGGGGCCCGATGATCCTCGGCCACAGCCACCCGGACGTGCTGGATGCAGTACGCCAGCAACTGCAACACGGCCTGTCCTATGGCGCACCCACCGCCATGGAAACCGAGATGGCAGACCTGGTCTGCTCCATCGTGCCGTCCATGGAGATGGTGCGGATGGTCAGCTCCGGCACCGAAGCCACCATGAGTGCGATTCGCCTGGCCCGTGGTTTCACCGGCCGCGACAGCATCATCAAGTTCGAAGGCTGCTACCACGGCCACTCCGACAGCCTGCTGGTCAAGGCCGGTTCCGGCGCACTGACCCAGGGCGTACCGAGCTCCGCCGGGGTGCCGGCCGCGTTTGCCAAACACACCCTGACCCTGCCGTTCAACGACATCGCCGCCGTCGAGCAGATGCTCAGCGAAGTCGGCCAGGAAGTGGCCTGCATCATCGTCGAGCCAGTGGCCGGCAACATGAACTGCGTACCGCCGGCACCGGGCTTTCTGGAAGGCCTGCGCGAACAGTGCGACAAGCACGGCGTGGTGCTGATTTTTGACGAAGTGATGACCGGTTTCCGCGTTGCCCTCGGCGGCGCCCAGGCGTACTACGGCGTGACGCCCGACCTGAGCACCTTCGGCAAGATCATAGGTGGCGGCATGCCGGTGGGCTGCTTCGGCGGCAAGCGAGAAATCATGCAACACATCGCGCCACTGGGCCCGGTGTACCAGGCGGGCACGCTCTCGGGTAACCCGCTGGCCATGGCCGCCGGCCTGACCACCCTGCGCCTGATCAGCCGCCCGGGCTTCCACGCCGAGCTGACCGACTACACCACCCGCCTGCTGGACGGCCTGCAACAGCGCGCCGACGCGGCTGGCATTCCGTTCGTGACCACCCAGGCGGGCGGCATGTTCGGCCTGTACTTCAGCGGCGCCGACGACATCGTCACCTTCGACGACGTGATGGGCAGCGATGCCGATCTGTTCAAGCGCTTCTTCCACCTGATGCTGGAAGGTGGCGTGTACCTGGCACCGAGCGCCTTTGAAGCCGGTTTCACCTCGATTGCCCATGGTGATGCCGAGCTGAAACTGACCCTCGACGCCGCTGAACGCGCCTTCGCCGCCTTGAAATAAGCGCCTCAAAAACCTGACGTCGCCCCTGGCGGCGTCAGATTTGCTACTTTGCTTACAGATATTTCCGTCTTTTTTCGAGAATTTACCTGCAATCCGGCAGATAACTTGCCCACGCAGCAGAAAAACGAGTAAAGACTTTGTAAGCAGGTGCCTGCTTATTTCATAATGCGCGCTTATTGGATCCCCCCGTGGGTCCCGCGCCCCGTCAGAGGTAAGTCGATTCCCATGAAACGCACCGGCCGCACCCTGGTTCTGGGCTGCCTGTTGCTCCTTCAGCCGCTGCTGGCGTTTGCCCAGGCAGGCGGCAACTCGTTGTTAATCCCAGCGATGGGTCGTTGCACCCTCAATACCCAGCCAGAAAGCCAGGCCGAAGCCCTGAGCGCGTGCCAGAAACAGGCCGATGGTGGGGATGCGCAGGCGCAATACGAGTTGGGCGAGTACTTCTACGACAGTAAAAACCCCGCACGCGACCTCAACAAAGCCTTGAACTACTTCGAGAAAGCCTCGTTGCAGGGCCACGCCCAGGCGCAATTCCAGCTGGGCACCATGTTTTTCCACGGCGAAGGCGTACCGGCCAATAACGTTCAGGCGTATATCGTGCTGAAAATGGCGGCGGTCAATGGCGCCGAAGATGCGCTGGACACGGCCGACGAAGTGGCCGAGCACATGCAGCGCGACGAACTGGAAGTGGCGACCCAGGTACTGGGGCAGATTTTCCGCAACTACCTGCAGGAACTGCAGAGTGCAGATGGCAGCTCGCCATTCTCGCCACTGCCGGATCCTTCACGCTGAGGAATTGCTCCCATGCATGGCATGGGAACATTCACGGTCTTACTTCTCTGGCATCGGCATCGGAAACGGCATGACGTTGCTCATGCCCCGGGCCTCGCTGATTTTCGGCGTCCCCAGGCGCTCGACTTCATCGATGCGCACAATCGAATGCATCGGCACAAAACTGCGCACCACGCCTTCGAACTGAGCCTTGAGTTTTTCCTCGCCCGGGTCGACGACCAGCTGTGTGCGCTCGCCAAAGACGAACTCTTCCACTTCCAGGAAGCCCCACAGATCACTTTGATAGATCTGCTTGGCGTACATTTCGAACACCTGGCCCTGGTTAAGGAAAATCACCTTGTAGATTGGAGCTTCACGTTTGGTCATGGTGGGCGGGTAACACATCGGGGGATATAAAAGAGGGCGCGAACTATAGCATGGCGTCCGATGCACAGTGCTAGGAACCTATCGGCATGCCCCCTATAATGCGCGGTTCTTTACCACCAGTTGACGATCCCCCATGGCCAAGAAGCTTTACATCGAAACCCACGGTTGCCAGATGAACGAGTACGACAGCTCGCGCATGGTCGATCTGCTGGGTGAACATCAGGCCCTGGAAGTCACCGCCCGCGCCGAAGATGCCGACGTGATCCTGCTCAATACCTGCTCGATCCGCGAGCGGGCCCAGGACCGGGTCTACTCGCAGCTGGGCCGCTGGCGCGAGCTGAAACTGGCCAACCCGGACATGGTGATCGCCGTTGGCGGTTGCGTGGCCAGCCAGGAAGGCGCCGCCATCCGCGACCGCGCACCGTATGTCGACGTGGTCTTCGGCCCGCAAACCCTGCACCGCCTGCCGGAAATGATCGACGCCGCCCGCATCACCAAGCTGCCGCAAGTCGACGTCTCGTTCCCGGAAATCGAAAAATTCGACCACCTGCCCGAGCCGCGCATCGACGGCCCGAGCGCGTATGTGTCGGTGATGGAAGGTTGCAGCAAGTACTGCACCTTCTGCGTGGTGCCGTACACCCGCGGCGAAGAAGTCAGCCGCCCGTTCGACGACGTGCTGGCAGAGATCATCCACCTGGCCGAGAACGGCGTGCGCGAAGTGACCCTGCTGGGGCAGAACGTCAACGGTTATCGCGGCCGGACCCACGATGGGCGCCTGGCTGACCTCGCGGAGCTGATCCGCGTGGTGGCTGCCGTCGACGGGATCGAGCGGATCCGCTACACCACCTCGCACCCGCTGGAGTTCTCCGACAGCCTGATCCAGGCCCACGCCGAAGTGCCGGAACTGGTCAAACACCTGCATCTGCCGGTGCAATCGGGCTCGGACCGCATTCTCTCGGCCATGAAGCGCAACCACACCGCCCTGGAATACAAATCCAAACTGCGCAAATTGCGTGCGGCAGTCCCGGGGATTTGCATCAGTTCGGACTTTATCGTCGGCTTCCCGGGCGAAACCGAGAAAGATTTCCAGCAGACCATGAAGCTGATTGAAGACGTCGGTTTCGACTTCTCCTACTCCTTCGTCTACAGCCAGCGCCCGGGCACCCCGGCGGCCGACCTGCTCGACGAAACCCCGGAAGCGTTGAAGAAGGAGCGTTTGAACGCCCTGCAACACCGCCTCAACCAGCAGGGTTTCGAGATCAGCCGACAGATGGTGGGTTCGACCCAGCGCATCCTGGTCACCGACTACTCGAAAAAGGACCCTGGCGAATTGCAGGGCCGGACCGAGAACAACCGGATCGTCAACTTCCGTTGCGATAATCCGACGCTGATCGGGCAGTTCGCCGACGTGCACATCGACGCGGCGCAACCGCACTCGCTGCGCGGCTCGCTGGTTAACTGAGAGCCCGGTTTTCAAGGCAAATGAAGATCAAATGTGGGAGCTGGCTTGCCTGCGATAGCGATATAACAGGCAGCCTCTCTTTTGGACGTGCCGGCCTCATCGCAGGCAAGCCAGCTCCCACACTGGATCGCCTTTGTTCTTGAGAGCGGGTCCGGGATATATAAGTGCTTTCGCACGCAGCCTGCTGGCGTTATCCTTGATTTCATCTTAATTGCCCCAGGGCGGCTAAAAGCGACCTTGAACGCACCCATAGAACCACATCGTTTTCTCCTCGAGCCCTTTGAGGCTCGCCGTTTCGCCAATCTGTGCGGACAGTTCGACGAGCACCTGCGCCTGATCGAACAACGCCTGAGCATCGAGATCCGCAACCGCGGCAATCAATTCGAGCTTATTGGTGAACCCCAACACACCACCTCGGCAGAAAACCTTCTGCGCCGCCTCTACCGGGAAACCAAAGGTAGCGAGCTGTCGCCAGAAACGGTGCACCTGTACCTGCAGGAATCCGCGGTGCAAGACCTGGCCAATAACCCGGTGGCCGAAGCCAGCGTGGCCCTGCGCACCAAGAAAGGCATGATTCGCCCTCGCGGCTTGAATCAGCAGCGCTACGTCAAAGAGATTCTGGGCAACGACATCAACTTCGGCATCGGCCCGGCCGGTACCGGCAAGACCTACCTGGCCGTGGCTTGCGCGGTCGACGCCCTGGAGCGCGAGCAGGTGCGACGCATCCTGCTGGTGCGCCCGGCGGTGGAAGCTGGCGAGAAACTGGGCTTTCTGCCCGGCGACCTGGCCCAGAAGATCGACCCGTACCTGCGCCCGCTCTACGACGCCCTCTACGAGATGCTCGGCTTCGAATACGTGGCCAAGCTGATCGAGCGCCAGGTGATCGAAATCGCCCCGCTGGCCTACATGCGCGGTCGTACGCTGAACAACAGCTTCATCATCCTCGACGAAAGCCAGAACACCACCGTCGAGCAGATGAAAATGTTCCTCACCCGGATCGGCTTCGGCTCCACGGCCGTGATCACCGGCGACGTCACCCAGGTCGACCTGCCCAAAGGCACCAAATCGGGCCTGGCCCAGGTGATCGAGGTGCTCAAGGACGTGCCGGGGATCAGCTTCACCCACTTCATGCCCAAAGACGTGGTACGTCACCCGTTGGTGCAGCGCATTGTCGAAGCCTACGAGCGCTTCGACCACCGCGACGACCAACCGGCCAAGGACACTCGCCGCGATGCTTGAGCTTGACCTGCAACTGGCCACTGAAGCGCCCGCCCCCAGCGAAGAACAGTTCCGCCAGTGGTGCACCCTGGCCCTGCGCCAGCGCACCGCCGACTCGGAACTGACCATTCGCCTGGTGGACGAGCCCGAAGGCCGTGAACTGAATCACACCTGGCGACAAAAAGACTACGCAACCAACGTGCTGTCGTTTCCCGCCGACGTACCCGATGAGCTGCTGGATATCCCGTTGCTGGGGGATCTTGTTATCTGCGTCGAAGTGGTCGAGCGTGAAGCAAAGGAACAAGGCAAGGAACTTGAAGCCCACTGGGCCCATCTGGTCATCCACGGCTGCTTGCATCTCTTGGGTTACGACCATATAGACGATGACGAAGCCGAAGAAATGGAAGCACTGGAACGAACGTTGCTTGCAGAACTGGGTCATCGCGACCCGTATGCAGACGACGAAATTGCAACTACACCTAACTGAAACAATAAAGGATTTAGAGTAATCGCTATGAGCGAAGACCGATCGAGCAACGGGCAAAAGTCATGGCTGGGGAAACTCACCCAGGCCTTTGCCCACGAGCCGAAAAACCGCCAGGAGCTGCTGGAGCTGCTGCGCGAGGCACATCAGAACAAGTTGCTGGACAGCGAAGCGCTGGCCATCGTCGAAGGCGCCATCCAGGTGGCTGACCTGCAAGTACGGGACATCATGGTTCCGCGCTCGCAGATGGTCAGCATCAAGGCGACCCAGACCCCTCGGGAGTTCCTCCCGGCCGTCATCGACTCCGCGCACTCGCGCTACCCGGTGATCGGCGAAAGCCATGACGACGTCATGGGCGTCCTGCTGGCCAAGGACCTGCTGCCGCTGATCCTCAAGGAGAACGGCGACAGCTTCAACATCAAGGACCTGCTGCGTCCTGCCACCTTCGTCCCCGAATCCAAGCGCCTGAATGTGCTGCTGCGCGAATTTCGTGCGAACCACAATCACATGGCCATCGTGATTGACGAATACGGCGGCGTTGCCGGCCTGGTGACCATCGAAGACGTGCTGGAACAGATCGTCGGCGACATCGAGGACGAACACGATGTCGAAGAAGACAGCTATATCAAGCCGCTGCCCAGCGGTGACTTCCTGGTCAAGGCCCTGACGCCGATCGAGAACTTCAACGAGTTCTTCGACAGCGAATTCTCCGACGATGAATTCGACACCGTCGGCGGCCTGGTGATGAGCGCGTTCGGGCATCTGCCAAAACGTAACGAGACCACCGAGATCGGTGCCTATCGCTTCCGCATCCTGAATGCTGATAGCCGTAGGATCCATCTGATCCGCCTGACACCTATTGCCCGCTAAGGACTGACATGCGCCGTATGATTGCACCCGGCTGGCCCGGTAACCTGCTGGCTGTGGTGGCCGGTGCCATCACCACCCTGGCGCTGGCGCCGTTCGATCTCTGGCCATTTGCGCTGGTGGCGGTCGGTTTCTTTTATGCGGGACTGCGTGAGCTGACACCGCGCCAGGCCTTGTGGCGCGGCTGGTGTTTCGGCTTCGGCCTGTTTGGCGCCGGCACCAGCTGGATCTATTACAGCATCCACCATTTCGGCGGCGCTTCGGTGCTGCTGGCGGGCATGCTGATGCTCGCGTTTACCGCGGCAATTGCCTGGTTCTTTGCCCTGCCCGCGTGGCTCTGGGCGCGCTGGCTGCGCCGCAACGAAGCGCCATTGGCCGATGCCCTGGCCTTCGCGGCCTTGTGGGTGGGCCAGGAAGCGTTTCGCGGCTGGTTCCTCACCGGCTTTCCATGGCTTTATTCCGGTTACAGCCAGCTCGACGGCCCCCTCACCGGCCTCGCACCACTGGGTGGCATGTGGCTGATTTCCTTTGCCCTGGCGCTGACTGCCGCCTTGATCTTCAACCTGCCACGTTTGCTGGCAGGCAAGCGCAACCTGTTCATCGGTGCCGGCTTGCTGCTATTGGTGGCGCCATGGGCCATCGGCCTGGCACTCAAGCATCACGCCTGGACCACCCCGGCTGGCGCACCACTGACGGTGGCGGCCGTCCAGGGCAACGTCGAACAAAGCATGAAATGGGACCCCGAGCAGCTCAATGCCCAGCTCGCGCTGTACCGTGACATGAGTTTTACCTCCAAGCCCGTCGACCTGCTGGTGTGGCCGGAAACCGCCGTGCCCGTACTCAAGGAGTCCGTCGAAGGCTACCTGGGCATGATGGGCAAGTTCGCCGCTGACCGGCACACCGCGCTGATCACCGGCGTGCCGATCCGCCAGGAAGTGCACCACCACAAGCGCTTCTTCAATGGCATCACTGTGGTGGGTGAAGGCGACGGCACCTACCTGAAGCAAAAGCTGGTGCCGTTTGGCGAGTACGTACCGTTGCAGGACATGTTGCGCGGTTTGATCGCGTTCTTTGACCTGCCGATGTCGGACTTTGCCCGCGGCCCGGCCGACCAGGCACTGTTGCAGGCCAAGGGCTATCAGATTGCGCCGTTCATTTGCTATGAAGTGGTGTACCCGGAATTCGCCGCCGGCCTGTCGGCCCGCAGCGATTTGTTGCTGACCATCAGCAATGACACCTGGTTCGGCCGCTCCATCGGCCCGCTGCAGCATTTGCAGATGGCCCAGATGCGCGCCCTGGAAGCCGGCCGCTGGATGATCCGCGCCACCAACAATGGCGTCACCGGCCTGATCAACCCGTACGGGCAGATCACCGCGCAGATCCCGCAGTTTGAACGCGGGATTCTCTACGGCGAGGTGGTGCCGATGCACAACCTCACGCCGTACCTGCAATGGCGGTCGTGGCCGTTGATCATCCTGTGCCTTGGCCTGTTCGGCTGGGCCTTGCTGGCCGGGCGGATGTCCAAGACCGTGTAGGAATGGCGCCTGTGGGTTATCGGTAAAACAACCGATAACCCACCTGCCCCACCGCTTCATTCAGCAACTGCCCGCTTTGCCATATCGCCTTGAATTCCGGCATCCAGCCACCCAATGGCCGGGCATTGTCTACCCCCATAAAGCCCACCGGCGCCGGCACCACCGTGAACCCGGCCTTTTCGAAGCTCCAGCGCGAGCGCGGCATGTGCGCAGCGTGAGTGACCACCACCACTCGCTTGATGCCCTGCGGCAACAGAATCTCGGCACTCATCTGTGCGTTTTCCCACGTGGTGCGGCTGCGTTCTTCTTTCCAACGCACGCTCACGCCGAAGTCATCCTGCATCGACACCGCCATCAGTTCCGCCTCGCTGGGCGGCGTGCCGTAGTGCAAGCCACCGGTGGTCAGCACCGGCAAGCCTGAAGCTTTTGCCAGTCGCGCGGCATAGCGCTGACGCTCAAGGCCGATACCGGTCGGCTGATCAGCACCCCATGCCAGATCCCCGCGTTCGCGCCCGGAACCCAATACCACGATGGCATCAGCCCGCTGCGCCAGGGTCGCCCATTCGTCACGCGCCAACGGCGGTTCGGTCGAAAGTGCTTTTGCCCCCCACTCCACCACCACCGGCAGGCTCATCAACCACATCCCGCCGAACCCCAGCGCAAAGCACACCGCCGCGAGGCGCGGACGGCTGCGACGAAACCACCAGGCAAGGGCCAGCAACAGCAACAGAATGCCGGGCGGCAACAGCAATTGTTTAATGAAATAACGAATAGGCATCGGGCATCTCCAAAGATGCCCGAAGCCTAAGGTGTAACGGGGTTTAGCGACAATCTTTACCAGAACACACGCTGAGAAGGCTACAGATAACGCGGTGCTTCACTTGGAACGCACGGACCGGAGTTTTTCCGGGCTGCGACCGGCCGATAAATCCTTGAGCCATACCACCTTGGCCGACTGCGAAAACTCCTGGGCTGGCGGGGAGGCCATGCCATGGGGCGCGCGATGCTCATTTAACGCCAGATACGCCCTGATCACTTCCAGCTCTGCCTGGCTCAAGCCACGCAGTTCCAACTCCAGAGGCCGTTCATCACACAATCGGCCAGAGGTTTTTGCTGCATCCAGTGCTCGACCCAAACGGTCGATCAGTCCTTCGTACACCTGCGGTTTCGTCAAAGTTCGCTGCGAATCAACCATCCCTCACCTCATTGAAGATAAGACTCACTCCCCACTAAACAGCGTAGTCCTGCTGGCCCTGCCTGCCTGACGCCGCGACCAACGGCCTTGGCGGCGCAATCAGGGTTTCCCTCGATAGAGTGGGGTCATGTATGCTACGGCGCTTCCTGTAACTCCACTTCCCGCAGGGTTTGGGCACGGACGCGCCGTTTTTTGGTGTCGATCAACCTGAACGTTGCACCGAAGAGGATTAGGCCACCCCTATTCAGTTCAAAAGTAGCCATGCACGAACAATATCAGCCCCGTGAAATAGAAAATGCCGCCCAGTCGTTCTGGGATGAGCAAAAGTCCTTTGAAGTCAGTGAACAGCCAGGCAAGGAGACTTTCTATTGCCTATCGATGTTCCCTTACCCCAGCGGCAAGCTTCACATGGGGCATGTGCGCAACTACACCATCGGCGACGTAATCTCCCGCTACCAGCGCATGCTGGGCAAGAACGTCCTGCAACCCATGGGTTGGGACGCCTTCGGCATGCCGGCGGAAAACGCCGCGATGAAGAACAACGTAGCGCCCGCCAAGTGGACCTACGAAAACATCGCCTATATGAAGACCCAGCTGCGCAGCCTGGGCCTGGCGGTGGACTGGTCCCGCGAGGTGACCACCTGCAAGCCTGATTACTACCGCTGGGAACAATGGCTGTTCACTCGCCTGTTCGAAAAAGGCGTGATCTACAAAAAGAGCGGCACCGTCAACTGGGACCCGGTGGACCAGACCGTGCTGGCCAACGAACAAGTGATCGATGGCCGCGGCTGGCGTTCCGGCGCGCTGATCGAAAAGCGCGAAATCCCGATGTACTACTTCAAGATCACCGCCTACGCGGATGAACTCTTGTCGAGCCTCGACGATTTGCCGGGCTGGCCCGAGCAGGTCAAGACCATGCAGCGCAACTGGATCGGCAAGTCCCGTGGCATGGAAGTGCAGTTCCCCTACAACGTCGATTCCATCGGCGCAGAAGGCGTACTGAAAGTCTTCACCACCCGTCCGGACACCCTGATGGGCGCGACCTACGTCGCCGTGGCCGCCGAACACCCGCTGGCCACCCAGGCCGCACAGAACAACCCTGAGCTGCAGGCGTTCATCGCCGAATGCAAAGGCGGCAGCGTCGCCGAAGCCGACGTCGCCACCCAAGAGAAAAAAGGCCTGCCGACCTCGCTGTTCGTCGAGCACCCGCTCACCGGTGAGAAACTGCCGGTGTGGGTCGCCAACTATGTGCTGATGCACTACGGCGATGGCGCAGTAATGGCTGTGCCGGCGCATGACGAGCGCGACTTCGAATTCGCCGTGAAATACAACCTGCCGATCAAGTCCGTCGTGCGCACAAGCTCGGGCGACACCAACCCGGCTCCGTGGCAGGACGCGTACAACGAACACGGCACCCTGATCAATTCCGGCGAGTTCGACGGCCTGGATTTCGAAGGCGCGTTCGACGCCATCGAAGTAGCCCTGATCAAGAAAAACCTCGGTGCCTCGCGCACCCAGTTCCGCCTGCGTGACTGGGGCATCAGCCGCCAGCGCTACTGGGGCTGCCCGATCCCGATCATCCACTGCGAAACCTGCGGTGACGTGCCGGTGCCGGAAGACCAACTGCCGGTCGTGCTGCCGGAAGACGTGGTGCCGGACGGTGCCGGCTCGCCCCTGGCGCGCATGCCTGAGTTCTACGAATGCACCTGCCCGAAATGCGGTGCCCCGGCCAAGCGTGAAACCGACACCATGGACACCTTCGTGGAGTCCTCGTGGTACTACGCCCGCTACGCCTCGCCACACTATGAAGGCGGCCTGGTGGAAAAATCCGCGGCCGACCACTGGCTGCCGGTGGACCAGTACATCGGCGGTATCGAACACGCCATCCTTCACCTGCTGTACGCGCGCTTCTTCCACAAGCTGATGCGCGACGAAGGCCTGGTGAGCTCCGACGAGCCGTTCAAGAACCTGCTGACCCAAGGCATGGTGATTGCCGAGACTTATTACCGTCGCGAAGCCAATGGCGCCTACACCTGGTTCAACCCGGCCGATGTCGAACTGGTGCGTGACAGCAAGGCCAAGGTCATCAGCGCAAAACTGATCTCCGACGGCCTGCCGGTGGAAATCGGCGGCACCGAGAAGATGGCCAAGTCGAAGAACAACGGCGTCGATCCACAGTCGATGATCGATCAGTTCGGCGCAGACACCTGCCGCCTGTTCATGATGTTCGCCTCGCCGCCAGACATGAGCGCCGAATGGTCCGACTCCGGTGTCGAGGGTTCGCACCGTTTCCTCAAGCGCGTCTGGCGCCTGGCGCACGCCCATGTCAGCCAGGGTTTGCCGGGCAAACTGGACGTTGCCGCCTTGAGCGATGAGCAAAAAACCATTCGCCGCAGCACCCACCTGGCCATCCGCCAGGCCAGCCAGGACGTGGGCCAGCACCACAAATTCAACACGGCCATCGCCCAGGTGATGACGCTGATGAACGTGCTGGAAAAAGCGCCGCAGGCCACCGAACAGGACCGCGCACTGGTACAGGAAGGCCTGGAAACGGTCACCCTGCTGCTGGCGCCGATCACGCCGCACATCAGCCACGAACTGTGGAGCCGTTTGGGCCACAGCGGTGCAGTCATCGATGCCGGCTGGCCGGTACAGGATGACAGCGCCCTGGTACAGGACACGCTGCAACTGGTGATTCAGGTCAACGGCAAGCTGCGCGGCCAGATCGACATGCCGGCCAGCGCCAGCCGTGAAGACGTCGAAGCCGCCGCCCGTACCAACGAAAACGTGCTGCGCTTCACCGAAGGCCTGACGATCCGCAAAGTGATCGTGGTGCCCGGCAAACTGGTCAATATCGTCGCTAGCTAATCGGATCGGGCGCCAGGGCATACCCTGGCGCCGAACAAAACCTCCAGGGCCTCGATAAGGCCCACATGGTTTCAAGGGGAGCATCAAAATGATCAAACGCAATCTGCTGGTTATGGGCCTTGCCGTGCTACTGAGCGCTTGTGGCTTCCAGCTGCGCGGCACCAACCACACCGAGCTGACGCTCAAGGAACTCGACGTCACCGCCCGCAACTCCTACGGCGAGACGGTAAAACAGCTGCGCCAGGTCCTGGAAAGCAGTGGCGTCAAAGTCTATTCAGGCGCGGCTTACAAACTGAACCTGGCGGACGAAAAAGAAGACCAGCGTAACCTCAGCTACGCCAGTGCCGGGCGCTCTTCGGACGTCGAACTGAGCACCACGCTCTACTTCGAAATCCAGGGCCACGACCACCTGCCGCTGATGGCCGACAAGATCGTCGTGCAGAAAGTCGTGAGCCACGACGGCAACAACCTGGTGGGTTCGGACTCCGAAGTCACCCAGGTGCGCAAGGAAATGCGTCGTGAACTGGTGCAGCGCATGGTTCTGCGCCTGCAACTGATCACCCCGGAGCAATTGGATAAGCTGCAGCAAACGGCAGATGCCAAGGCCAAGGCGGATGCCGATGCGCTGAAAGCGGCGCAAGAGTATGAAAACAGCCAGCCGAAACAATCGCCTGTCGAAGTCCCAGCCGAGTAAGCCAGACGGGGCGCCCCAAGCGCCCCGTTCGCCCTGCCTATGAAACTTGCCCCCGCCCAACTCGCCAAGCACCTGCAAGGCAGCCTTGCGCCCGTCTACATCGTCAGCGGTGATGACCCGCTGCTGTGCCAGGAGGCTGCGGACGCGATTCGCACGGCCGCCCGCCAACAGGGCTTCGATGAGCGCCAGGTGTTCAGCGCCGACGCCAGTTTCGACTGGGGTACGCTGCTGCAGGCCGGGGCGAGCATGTCTCTGTTCGCCGAGAAACGCCTGCTGGAACTGCGGCTGCCTTCGGGCAAGCCGGGTGACAAGGGCGCGGCGGCACTGATGGAATACTGTGCGCGCCCGGCTGAAGACACACTGTTGCTCATCAGCCTGCCCAAGCTCGATGGCAGCGCGCAGAAAACCAAGTGGGGCAAGGCGCTGGTTGAAGGGGCTCAGACCCAGTTCATGCAGATCTGGCCGGTGGACAGCGGGCAATTGCCACAGTGGATTCGCCAGCGCCTGTCCCAATCCGGGCTGACCGCCAGTCATGACGCGGTAGAGCTGATCGCGGCGCGAGTGGAAGGCAACCTGTTGGCCGCCGCCCAGGAAATCGAAAAGCTCAAGCTGATGGCCGAAGGTGGCCAGATCACTGTCGAAACCGTACAAGGCGCCGTGGCTGACAGCGCACGCTTTGACGTGTTTGGCCTGGTGGACGCGATCCTGAACGGCGAACCCGCCCACGCCCTGCGCATGCTCGAAGGGTTGCGCGGTGAAGGCGTCGAGCCACCGGTGATTCTCTGGGCCCTGGCCCGGGAATTGCGCCTGCTGGCCAATATTGCCCTGCAATACAGCCAGGGCATCCCGTTGGACAAGGCCTTCAGCCAGGCGCGACCACCGGTGTGGGACAAGCGCAAACCGCTGATCAGCAAAGCCCTGCAACGGCACTCGGCGCAACGCTGGGCGCAATTGCTGCTGGAAGCCCAGCGCATTGACGCGCAGATCAAAGGCCAGGCCGCCGGATCGCCATGGATGAGCCTGAGTCGTTTGTCACTTTTGATGTCAGGACAGCGCCTGGCGTTGCCTGCTGAATAGTCCTACGCGTCGCTGGGCTGGACAGAATCCAAACTTCGGCAGATGATTCGCACCGCATCATCAACCCGCCAAAGAGTAACCATCATGAGCAAAAAGCCATCCAAGCATGGCCCCAACAAGGCCAAATCCATCATCGCCCAGCCGTTGTTCCGCAGTCGCCAGGAACGCGCCGGCAAGGGCAAAGGCAGCTACCGCCGCGAAGCCTTCCAGTCTAATAGCTGGGAGGCTTCTTACTTTCTGGCTGCCTGAAGGCAAGCGCCCCTCTGGCATGATAAGGTCTGTACCTGATTCGTATTCCCTGGACCTGTGCATGCCCTCTAGTCTTTCCCGTCGTTGGCACCTTCGCCAACTGATCGCTGCCTCCAGCCTCATTCTGTTAGTCGCCTGCGCAGAAAAACCTACCGCCGCCGATGCCCAACCCCTGCCCCCGCTCCAGACTGCACCGGTAGCTGCGCCTGCCGTCGTTGCACCACTGGCGGTGGACAATCTTGATATCCAGCCAACCCAGACCTTTGCCGAATGGCAGGCGGGCTTTCGCGTGGAAGCCTTGAAGGCCGGTATCACGCCACAGGTGTTCGACACTGCGTTTGCCAATGTCGTACCCGACATGGCGGTGATCCGCGCTGACCGCAGCCAGCCTGAGTTCTCCCGCCCGGTGTGGGAATACCTCGACGGCGCCCTGTCGCCGCTGCGCGTGCGCAATGGCCAGGCGCTGCTGGTGAAATACGCCGACATTCTGCAGCGCATTGAGGACCGTTATGGCGTCGACCGCCAGGCACTGGTCTCGGTGTGGGGCATGGAGAGTAACTTCGGCCAGTTTCAGGGCAACAACTCGGTGATCCGCTCCCTGGCGACCCTGGCCTATGAGGGCCGTCGCCCGGCGTTCGCTCAAGCGCAACTGCTGGCGGCGCTGCAAATCATCCAGCACGGTGATATCGCCGCCGACCAGATGAAAGGTTCCTGGGCCGGGGCCATGGGCCAGACCCAGTTCATCCCGACCACCTATAACACCCACGCGGTGGACTTCGACGGTGACGGCCGCCGCGATATCTGGAACAGCCCGGCCGACGCCCTCGCCTCCACCGCGCACTACCTGCAAAGCTCCGGCTGGCAGAAAGGCCAGCCGTGGGGCTTTGAGGTGCAGCAACTGCCGTTGAATTTTGATTACGCCCTGGCCGATGGCAGCGTGCGCAAAACCGTTGGCGAGTGGTTGACACTGGGGATCCAGGTGCCACCTGGCGCCAGCGTCCCGGCCAACGTAAACCAGCTTTCCGCAGCCCTGCTGCTACCGGCCGGCTATCGTGGCCCGGCGTTCCTGGTGCTGGACAACTTCCGCGCGATCCTCAAGTACAACAACTCATCGTCCTACGCGCTGGCGGTGGGCTTGTTGTCGGAAAGGTTCGGTGGCGGAGGCGTGATCCGTGGGAGCTGGCCGAAAGACGAGCTGCCATTGACGCGTTCACAGCGGATTGACTTGCAGACGGTGCTCAGCGCCAATGGTTACGACGCAGGCAACCCGGACGGCATCATCGGCGCCAATACCCGCAAGGCGATTCGTGCTGCGCAGCAGTCCCTGGGCTGGCCGGCGGATGGTTATCCGACGGTGAAGCTGCTGGAGTCGTTGCAGAGCCGCTAGATTACTGTACGGCCGCTACCGCCATCGCAGGCAAGCCAGCTCCCACCTTGACCGCGTATATCACTAACAACGCGATCAAAGGTGGGAGCTGGCTTGCCTGCGATGAGGCCTTCAGAAGCAACAGAAGGTTCAGGCCTTGAACACCACATCCTGCTCCAACACCAACCGCTTCTCCCCCGCATCCAGCCGCACCCTCGCGCCCATCGGCAACGTGAGGTTCGGGTTGCAATGCCCGCTGCGCCAGCCGGCCAGCACAGGAATGCACAGTGGCTCGAAAGTCTCCTTAAGCAGTCGCTCAAGCGCAACGCTATCAACCCCGGCCACATCCCCCACCACCACACCCGCGACCTGAGCCAACTTGCCCGCAAGGCGCAAATGGGTGAGCAACCGGTCGATTCGGTACAGCGGCTCGTTGATGTCTTCGATAAACAGAATGATGCCCTCGGCATCAATCTCGAACGCCGTGCCCATCACGGCTGCGATCATCGACAGATTGCCGCCCAGCAGCCGCCCGCAGGCGATGCCTGGCTCGACAGTGGTCAATGGGTAGGCCACCGGGTGGGTCAGCTGGCTGCCCGCCTTCACCTGGCCACGCAGCATGCTGAACAGTGAAGATTCGGTCGGCTGTTGCTTTTCACCCAACAGGTCGGCGTTGAACATCGGCCCGTGAAAGGTGACGAAACCGGCATAACGGTTGATCGCCAGGTGCAACGCGGTGATATCGCTGTAGCCTACAAATGGCTTGGGGTTGGCCCGCAGCAGTTCAAAGTCCAGGCGGTCCAGCAGGCGCGGCGTGCCGTAGCCACCCCGCAGGCAAAAAATCGCGTCGATGGCCGGGTCGGCGAATGCGGCGTGCAGGTCATTCAGGCGTACGTCATCACTGCCGGCCAGGTAGCCATCACGCTGCCCCACACCCGGGAAAACCCGCAGTGTGTAGCCCCGGGCACGCATCCATTGCGTGGCCTTGTCGATATCCAGCTCGGCCGGCCCGGCAGGGGCAATCAGCCCGATCACGCCTTCGGCGCGCAGCGCAGGTACCGCACAAGTGGTCAATTGAGTCGTCATCCATGGTTCTCCTCATGTGGATTGCCCAAGGCACTCTAAACAGCAATGGTTGCAAACAGAAGAGGAGGAATCAGCCGCTGGATGCGGAAAAAGAGGGTGTAGCAGTGGGAGCGGGAAACCCCGCCCCCACAGTCGGTATCAGGACACCAGACTGGCCTTGACCAGTTTCGCCTGCTCGTCGGCGTGGTACGAGGAACGTACCAGCGGGCCGGAAGCGACGTTCTTGAAGCCCATCTTGTAGCCTTCTTCGGCAAACCAGGCGAACACGTCCGGGTGCACGAAGCGCTGTACCGGCAAGTGGCTGCGGGACGGCTGCAGGTACTGGCCGAGAGTCAGCATGTCGATGTCGTGTTCGCGCATGCGCTTCATGACTTCGATGACTTCTTCGTCGGTTTCGCCCAGGCCCAGCATCAGGCCGGATTTGGTCGGAATGTGCGGCATCATCTGCTTGAATTTCTGCAGCAGGGTCAGCGACCACTGGTAGTCCGAACCCGGGCGCGCGGCCTTGTACAGGCGCGGTACGGTTTCCAGGTTGTGGTTGAACACATCCGGCGGCTCGGCAGCGGTGATTTCCAGTGCTACGTCCATGCGGCCACGGTAGTCCGGGACCAGGGTTTCGAGCATCACGTTCGGCGACAGCTTGCGGATCTCGCGGATGCAGTCGGCAAAGTGCTGGGCACCGCCGTCGCGCAGGTCGTCTCGGTCAACCGAGGTGATCACCACGTACTTGAGTTTCAGGTCGGCGATGGCGATGGCCAGGCTTTCCGGCTCGTTGACGTCCAGTGGCTTCGGCCGGCCGTGGCCAACGTCGCAGAACGGGCAACGACGGGTGCAGATGTCACCCATGATCATGAAGGTGGCGGTGCCGCCGGAGAAGCACTCGCCCAGGTTCGGGCAGGACGCTTCCTCGCACACGCTGTGCAGCTTGTGTTTGCGCAGCAGGGACTTGATGCGGTCGACTTCCGGCGAAACCGGGATGCGCACGCGAATCCAGTCAGGTTTCTTCGGCAGTTCGGTGGTCGGAATGATCTTCACCGGGATGCGTGCAACCTTCTCGGCGCCGCGCAGCTTGACGCCGGCTTCCACCTTGGCACGCGGGGCCGGACGCTCGGTGATATCCAGCGTCGGGATCATGGTTTGCACTGCATCAGTAGTCATAATCAGTCGATTCCGCCCGTTAGGGTCGTCTGCTCAGCATAGTCGAGGTGTTTGACGAGCTGCGCGCGCAGCCGGGCACTTACCTCGGCAAATTCTAGTGGTGTTGCGTGATCGCTCAACTGGGTCATCGCCAAACCGGCGTAGCCACAGGGATTGATCCGGCGAAACGGCGCCAGGTCCATGTCCACGTTCAGGGCCAGGCCATGAAAGGAACAACCGTGGCGAATCCGCAGGCCCAGGGAGGCGATTTTCGCGCCATCTACGTAAACCCCCGGTGCATCCGGCTTGGCGGCTGCGGTCACGCCGTAGCTGCCCAGCAGCTCGATCAGGCATGACTCCATGCGACTGACCAGCTCACGCACGCCAAAACCCAGCCTGCGCACGTCCAGCAACAGATAAGCCACCAATTGGCCTGGGCCATGGTAAGTCACCTGCCCGCCGCGGTCGACCTGCACCACCGGGATTTCTCCCGGCAGCAGCAAATGCTCGGCCTTGCCGGCCTGGCCCTGGGTGAAAACAGGCGGGTGCTCCACCAGCCAGATCTCATCCGGGGCTTCGGTGCCACGCTCGTTGGTGAACCGCTGCATGGCGTGCCACACCGGTTCGTATGCCATTTGGCCGAGCTCGCGAAAGCCCAGGGTCTGTGACATCACAACACCATGTGCACGAAGCCGGTAGCCCGCAGTTCGCTATTGATGTTGTAGAGCTGGTCCTGGTCAGTCGCCACGATGTGCAACTGAATGGTGGTGTACTTGCCGTTGGTGCTTTGACGCTCATCCACACGGTCATGGTTGATCGTTGCGTGTTTCTTGACGATCTCGATGATCTTGTCTTTGTTGCCCACACCCGTATCGCTGATCACCTTGACGGGATAGTCCACGTTTGGGAATTCGATCTTTGGCGCCTTTACTTCGGTATCGGTCATGGCGTAACGGCCTCGTAAGCGTAAGCCGTGGCGACGGGCATAACCCCGCGCCGGATCAGCGCGAGGTCATGCAGGTGCACACTATCAGTTGAACAAGCTGTAGAAGAATAGACGGATGCTATCCCACACGCGTCGGAAGATACCACCTTCGTCGACGGCGTCCAGAGCGATCAGGTCGGCGCTGTGGATCACTTTGTCGTCCAGTTTCACTTCGACCTTACCGATAACATCGCCCTTGGCGATCGGTGCGACCAATTGCGGGTTCATGGTCATGCTGGCAGCGAGCTTCTTGAGCTGGCCTTTTGGCATGGTCAGGGTCAGGTCTTCAGCCAGGCCAGCCTTGACTTGATGGGTCGCGCCTTTCCACACAGGGGCTTGAGCCAGCTCGGTGCCCTTCTGGTAGAAGGTCTGGGTTTCGAAGAAACGGAAGCCATAGGTCAGCAGCTTCTGCGTCTCGGCCGCACGGGCCTGCTCGCTGTTGGTACCGAACACCACGGCAATCAGACGCTGGCCGTCACGGACAGCAGACGACACCATGCAGTAGCCGGCTTCTTCGGTGTGGCCGGTTTTCAGACCATCGACGGTCTTGTCACGCCACAGCAACAGGTTGCGGTTAGGCTGCTTGATGTTGTTCCAGAAGAACTCCTTCTGGGAGTAGATCGCGTAGTGCACCGGGTCGACACGAATGATCGCGCGGGCCAGGATCGCCATGTCGTGAGCCGACGAGTAGTGCTCCGGGTTCGGCAGGCCGGTCGGGTTCATGAAGTGGCTGTTGGTCATGCCCAGGTCGGCCACGGTTTTGTTCATCATGTCGGCGAACGCGTCTTCGCTGCCGGCGATGTGCTCGGACAGCGCCACGCTGGCGTCGTTGCCGGACTGGATGATGATGCCGTGCAGCAGGTCGCTGACCGTTACCTGCGAGCCCACCTTGATGAACATCCGCGAACCGCCGGTACGCCAGGCGTTTTCGCTGACGGTGACCGGATCGTTTTCACCGATCTGGCCGCGACGGATTTCCAGGGTCGCGATGTAGGCAGTCATCAGCTTGGTCAGGCTGGCTGGGGGCAGGCGCTGGTCACCGTTGTTCTCCACCAGCACGTTACCGCTGGCGGCATCCATGAGCACCCAGGCCTTGGCGGCCAGTTGCGGTGAAGCCGGCACCATTTCCACCGCCCAGGCGGCAGGAGTGATGATCAGCGAAAGAAGCAGGCACGTGCGTTTGGCTAAGGTGGTGATGTTCATCCGTCTCTCGAAATTGCTTATGGAAACTTGCCCTCGCGGGCAAAACTATTCAGACAGCCCGTCGCCAGACTGTCGCGTGTTCGGTTGTACGCCCACCCCTTGCCCCTGGGTTTTTTATTGTTCAACGAGCCAACAACCAGGGCTCAAACCCGCGTGCGAGCCTGAGCCATCAATCCTTTGTCTTGCTTATTCGGCGGTGACCACGCTGGGTTGCCCCAGGTTGGCCATGCGCACACTGTTCTGTACTTGCGCCACTTCACTCGGCGAACCGATCGGGCCCATGCGCACACGGTGCAGGGTCTGCTGGTTACGCACAATAGAGCTGATGAAGACCGGCGCGCTGACCATCCCGCTGAGCTTGGACCTTAACAGCTCTGCCGCGTCCGGGTTGGCGAAAGCGCCCACTTGCAGGTACTGCCCGCCCACGGTGGAAGCCCCCGGTGCGGCATGCGGTACGACGACAGTGTCGGGGGCGTGCTGCGCCGGTGGCGGTGTCCACTGCTCGATCTTGCCGGCGGATGCGGTCACTTGCGGTTGTGGGGTCTGCGGCTCGTTGAGCATCAACGGCGCCGGCTTGCCACGCTGGGCCCAGTACTGGGCCGGGTCGATACCTTCCACCTTCACCCGCGCCGTGCCGATCTCGGCGTACCCGAGTTTCTTCGCGGCGGCGTAGGACAAGTCGATGATCCGATCCGAATAGAACGGCCCACGGTCATTGACCCGCAGGATCACCGTGCGGTTGTTGTCCAGGTTGGTCACGCGTACGTAGCTGGGCAGCGGCAGGGTCTTGTGGGCCGCGCTCATGCCGTACAGGTCATACACTTCGCCGTTGGCGGTGTTCTGGCCATGGAACTTGGTCCCGTACCAGGACGCCGTGCCCGATTGCACGTAGGTCTTGGAGTCTTGCAGCGGGAAGTAGTTTTTGCCCAGCACGGTATAGGGGTTGGCCTTGTAAGGGCCGGTGTGCAGGGTCGGCGTGGCGTCCGGGATTTTCGAAACATCCACATCCCACCACGGCGCGCCGTCTTTGTGGGCGCGGTTGATGTCCAGCCCCGGCTGGGAGCGGATGGCGGTGCCACCGGCTTTTTGCACCGGTGCACGACTGGTGGAGCAACTGACCACCAACAACGACAATGCGGCGTATGCCACCAGCTTCAGGGGTTTGTACATCGGTGATACCGGCATTACTTGACGCCCCGTGCTTGGACCAGCATGTCTGACAGCTGATGCACGGCCATGGCGTACATCACACTGCGGTTATAACGCGTGATTGCGTAGAAATTCTTCAGGCCCATCCAATATTCCGGGCCGTTCTCGCCTTCGAGGCGGAACGCCGTCACCGGCATATCATCGCGTGGCGCATTCTGACTCGACCACCCCAGCGCCCGCAACTCCCCGACCGTCTTGGCCGGCTCGATACCCTGGGTCAGGCCTTCGTCGGCGCGGTCACCCGTCACCTCGGCGCGGATCACCACCGGCTCGCCGGCGACCCAGCCATGACGCTTGAAGTAGCTGGCAACACTGCCGATGGCGTCATCGGGGTTGCTCCAGATATTGATATGGCCGTCACCGTCGAAGTCCACGGCGTACGCGCGAAAGCTGCTGGGCATGAACTGCGGCAAACCCATCGCCCCGGCATAGGAGCCCTTGAGGGTCAGCGGGTCGACCTGTTCTTCACGGGCCAGCAACAGGAACTCGCGCAGCTCCTTGCGGAAGAATTCGGCGCGCGGCGGGTAATCGAAGCCCAGGGTCGACAGCGCGTCGATCACCCGGTAGCTGCCGGTGTTGCGGCCGTAGAAGGTTTCGATGCCGATGATTGCCACGATCACTTGAGCCGGTACGCCGTACTCCTGCTCGGCGCGGGCCAGCACGGCTTCGTGCTGGCGCCAGAAGTCCACGCCACGTGCCACGCGGGCGTCGGTCAGGAACATCGGGCGATATTCCTTCCACTGTTTTACGCGTTCGGCGGGCCGGGAGATGGCGTCGAGGATCGCCTGCTTGCGCTGGGCTTCACGAAACACGCCCATCAGTTGTTCACCGGCGAAACCATAGTCACGGGTCATCTCACCGACAAACTCGGCGACCTGGGGCGAACCGTCATAGTCGCCGGCCTGCGCTTCCTGCACAGCGGCTCCCAGCAGGCCCAGCAGGCCCATCCAGGACACGTGCCGAGCCGCCCAGCCGCGCATTACTTGCATTGACATCTTCACCTTATTCAAACCTGTGCGATCCACTTACGATGGGTATGGATCGACATCAAAACCCCAAACGCTGACATCAATGTCACCAGCGAAGTTCCGCCGTAGCTAATGAACGGCAACGGCACCCCAACCACCGGCAACAGGCCACTGACCATACCGATGTTGACGAAAACGTAAACAAAAAACGTCATGGTGAGGCTGCCGGCGAGCAATTTGCCGAACAGCGTCTGCGCCTGGGCGGTAATCACCAGGCCACGACCGATCAGCAGCAAGTAAATCAGCAACAGTGCGCAGATGCCCACCAGGCCGAACTCCTCCCCCATCACCGCGATAATAAAGTCGGTGTGGCTTTCCGGCAAAAAGTCCAGGTGCGACTGGGTGCCCAGCAGCCAGCCCTTGCCGAATACACCGCCGGAACCAATGGCCGCCTTGGACTGGATGATGTTCCAGCCGGTGCCCAGCGGGTCGCTCTCCGGATCAAGGAAGGTAAGGATTCGCTGCTTCTGATAGTCGTGCATGAAAAAGAACCACATGGCCACGGCCACCGGCACGGCGGCGGCCAGCACGCTGAGGATCCAGCGCCAGCGCAGCCCACCCATGAACAGCACGAACGCACCGCCCGCGAGGATCAGCAGCGACGTGCCGAGGTCGGGCTGGCGCACGATCAGGATGAACGGCACGCCAATCAATATCAGGCTGATGCCCACGTGCTTGAGTTGGGGCGGCAATGTGCGTTTTGACAGGTACCAGGCGATGGTCGCCGGCATCAAAATCTTCATGAATTCCGACGGCTGGAAGCGGATCACCCCCGGGATATTGATCCAGCGGGTCGCGCCCATGGCGTTGTGGCCCATGACGTCCACCACCACCAGCAGCAACACGCCGGCGACATAACCCAGCGGCACCCAGCGCGCCATGAAGCGCGGCTCGAGCTGGGCGATCACCACCATCGACAACAGGCCCAGGCCAAACGAGGACGCTTGCTTGATCAGCAGGTCCCAGTTCTTGCCACTGGCCGAATACAGGACGAACAGGCTGCCGGCCGCCAGGGTCAGCAGCAGGATCAGCAGCGGGCCATCAATGTGCATGCGCTGCAGCAAGGTGGCGCGTCGGCGCATCACATCCTCGCTGGAGAGGATGCGATCAAAATTACTCTTCACTGGCCGTAACCTCGGTGCTTGAAGGGGGGCCGCCATATTCGGGCTTGAGCCTGCCGTCGTCGGCCAACAGCCAGGCGTCCATCACCTGGCGCACCACGGGCGCGGCCACGCCAGAACCGGACTCGCCGTTCTCGACCATCACCGCCACGACGATTTTCGGGTTGTCGGCCGGGGCAAAGCCGACGAACAAGGCGTGGTCGCGATGACGCTCCTGAACTTTGGAGCGGTCGTATTTCTCGCCCTGCTTGATCGCGACCACCTGGGCGGTACCGCTCTTGCCGGCAATCCGGTACTGCGCGCCCACCGCCGCTTTACGCGCGGTACCCCGGGCGCCGTGCATCACTTGCTGCATGCCGTGATTGACCTTGGTCCAGTCGGACGGGTCACGCAGCACAATGTCCGGAATCGGGTTTTCATCCAGCGGGCGTTCGCCCTCGATGGTCTTGGCCAGGTGCGGGCGGTTCCACACCCCTTTGTTGGCCACCAGCGCGGTGGCCTGGGCCAGTTGCAGCGGCGTGGCCTGCATATAGCCCTGGCCGATCCCCAGGATCAGGGTTTCGCCCGGGAACCACGCCTGGCGACGAGTCGCACGCTTCCACTCGCGGGACGGCATCAGGCCGGGGGATTCTTCGAACATGTCCAGGGAGACTTTCTGACCGAGGCCGAACTTGCCCATGTAGGCCGACAGCCGATCAATCCCCAGCTTGTGGGCCAGGTCATAGAAGTAGGTGTCGTTGGAACGCATGATCGCCGTGTCCAGGTCCACATAGCCGTCGCCGGTGCGGTTCCAGTTACGGTATTTGTGATCGTAGTTGGGCAGCATGTAGTAGCCGGGGTCGAACACGCGGCTCGATGCGGTCACCACACCCGAGTCCAGGCCGGCAATGGCTACCGCGGGCTTGATGGTCGAACCCGGTGGATACAGGCCGCGCAATACACGGTTGAACAACGGCCGGTCAATGGAATCCCGCAGCTCGGCGTAGGCCTTGAAGCTGATCCCGGTGACAAACAGGTTCGGGTCAAAACTCGGCTGGCTGACCATTGCCAGCACTTCGCCAGTGCTCGGATCCAGCGCCACCACGGCGCCACGGCGACCGCCCAGGGCCATCTCCGCCGCTTCCTGCAGCTTGATGTCCAGGCTCAGCACGATGTCCTTGCCGGGCACCGGATCCGTTCGCTTGAGCACCCGCAGCACGCGGCCTCGGGCGTTGGTCTCAACTTCCTCGTAACCCACCTGGCCGTGCAGTTCCGGCTCGTAGAAACGCTCGATGCCGGTCTTGCCGATATGGTGGGTGCCGCTGTAGTTGACCGGGTCGAGGGTCTTGAGCTCTTTCTCGTTGATCCGGCCCATGTAGCCGACCGAATGCGCGAAGTGCGCCCCTTGCGGGTAGTGCCGCACCAATTGCGCCACCACTTCCACACCCGGCAGCCGGAACTGGTTCACCGCGATCCGGGCGATCTGTTCTTCGGTCAGCTCGAACAGGATCGGCACCGGCTCGAACGGCCGGCGCCCCTGCTTCATACGTTTCTCGAAGATCACCCGGTCTTCCGGCGTCAGTTGCAGCACCTCGACGATCACATCAAGGATCTGCTGCCAGTCGCCGGAACGTTCGCGAGTCATGCTCAGGCTGAAGCTGGGCCGGTTATCCGCGACCACCACGCCATTGCGATCGAAAATCAGCCCACGGGTCGGCGGAATCGGCTGCACATGCACCCGGTTGTTTTCCGACAATGTGGAGTGATAGTCGTACTGGATCACCTGCAGGAAATACAGGCGCGCAATCAACACCCCCAGCAGTACCACCACCAAAATCGCGCCAAACACCACCCGCGCGCGTACAAGACGTGCGTCTTTCTCGTGGTCCTTGATGCGGATCGGCTGGGTCATCAGGCAGGGCGCAGATTATTTGTGGTAAGGGTGCCCGGACAGAACTGTCCAGGCGCGATACAGCTGTTCACCGATCAGGATTCTTACCAACGGGTGCGGCAGTGTCAGGGGCGACAGCGACCAGCGCTGGTCCGCCCGCGCGCACACTTCCGGCGCCAGCCCCTCGGGGCCGCCGACCATGAAGTTGACCGTGCGCGAATCCAGACGCCAGCGATCCAGTTCCACCGCCAACTGCTCGGTGCTCCAGGGCTTGCCGTGCACTTCGAGGGTCACGATCCGCTCGTTGGGCCCGACCTTGGCCAGCATGGCTTCGCCTTCCTGACGGATAAAGCGGGCCACGTCGGCATTCTTGCCCCGGGTGTTGAGCGGTATTTCCACCAGTTCCAGCGCCAATTCGGATGGCAGGCGCTTGGCATATTCATGCCAGCCTTCTTCCACCCACTTGGGCATGCGTGAACCGACAGCGATCAGACGCAGGCGCACAGCCGTTCCTTATTCCTGGTCTTTGTTGAGCTTGTCGAAGTGCGCGTGGCCGACTTCAGGGCTGTGGTGCTTGCCATCCGCGGCACGGCTCTGCTCGGCGCCTTTCCACAGACGCTCCAGGTCGTAGAACTGACGGGCGTTGCTGGTCATCATGTGCACGATCACGTCGTCCATGTCCAACAGGACCCAGTCGCTGTCGCCCTTGCCTTCTTCACCCAATGGCTTGACGCCCTGGGCTTTGACCGCTTCGCGAACCTTGTCCAGCATCGCGCCGATCTGGCGGTTGGAGGTACCGGTGGCGATGATCATGAAGTCGGTGATGCTCTGCTTGTCGCGCACGTCCAGGACTTGAATGTCCTGGGCCTTCACGTCTTCCAGGGCAGCCACGGCAACCTTGACCAGCTCTTCGCCGGCCAGCTCAGGGCCGGTGTGGGCTTCTACTGGCAGAGGAGCGCTCTTGAACGTGCCTTTGCGCTTAACTTTGCTTACGTCTTTGTTCGTCATATAAAACTCGTTTTGCTCGTATGTTCGGGCGCTCGCTGCACGACTGTTCGTGCGTTCAAGCGCGCCTTTTCAGTTCGACGCACGGTAAAGTCCGTGCGCATCGATGTAGGCCAGGACCGCGTCAGGCACCAGGAAACGTACCGACTTCCCGCTGGCCAGCAGTTGACGGATCTGGGTGGCAGACACCGCAAGCGGGGTTTGCCAGACGAATGCAATATTCCCGCTCGGCCCGGTCAGGGCCAATGGGTCACTTACCGACCGCGCTGCCAGCAGGTTGCGCAAGGCATCCGGCGATTCTGCGTCGGCATCCGGGCGTTGCAGCACCAGGATGTGGCAATGCTGGAGCAACTCTTCCCAGCGGTGCCAAGTGGGCAGGCCGCAAAACGCGTCCCAGCCCAAAAGTAGAAATAACTGGTCATCCGCGGCCAACTCGGCCCGCATCAGTTCCAGGGTGTCGACAGTGTAGGACGGTTTGTCGCGTTTGAGTTCGCGGTCGTCCACCACCAGCGGTGCAATGCCGGCCACAGCGAGGCGAACCATCTCCAGGCGCTGCTGCGCAGACACCTGCGGCGTGTCGCGATGGGGCGGCCGGGCATTCGGTGCCAGACGCAACTCATCCAGCCCGAGAGCGTCCGCGACTTCCAGCGCACTGCGCAAATGGCCAATGTGCACGGGGTCGAAGGTGCCACCGAGCAGCCCGATGCGTTTACCCATCAAGTGCGCACATGACCGTCACCGAACACCACGTACTTCTCGCTGGTCAGCCCTTCCAGGCCAACCGGGCCGCGTGCGTGGAGCTTGTCGGTGGAGATACCGATCTCCGCCCCCAGGCCATATTCGAAGCCGTCGGCAAAACGCGTCGAGGCGTTGACCATCACCGAAGCGGAATCCACTTCGTTGAGGAAACGCCGGGCATCGCTGAAATGCTCGGTGACAATAGCGTCGGTGTGCTTGGAGCCGTATTGATTGATGTGGTCGATGGCCTGGTCCAGGTCGTCAACGATGCGGATCGACAGGATCGGCGCCGTGTATTCGGTGTACCAGTCCTGCTCGGTGGCTTCGATCACGTCGCTGCCGAGGATCGCCCGGGTACGTTCGCAACCACGCAGTTCGACGCCCTTGTCGCGGTAGATGGCAGCCAGCGGCGGCAGTACGCGCTCGGCAATGCCGGCGTGCACCAGCAGGGTTTCCATGGTGTTGCACGGGGCGTAGCGATGAGTCTTGGCGTTGTCGGCAATGCGGATCGCCTTGTCGAGGTCGGCGGCGACGTCGATGAACACGTGGCAGACGCCATCCAGGTGCTTGATAACCGGCACCTTGGCATCGCGGCTCACGCGCTCGATCAGGCTCTTGCCACCGCGCGGCACGATCACATCAACAAATTCAGGCATCGTGATCAGCGCGCCAACGGCGGCGCGATCGGTGGTTTCGACCACTTGCACCACTTCGGCCGGCAATTCGGCCACGGCCAGGCCCTGCTGAATGCACGCGGCAATGGCGCGGTTGGAATTGATCGCCTCGGAACCGCCCCGCAGGATGGTGGCGTTGCCGGACTTGAGGCACAGGCTCGCGGCGTCGATGGTCACGTTCGGGCGCGACTCATAGATGATGCCGATCACGCCCAGGGGCACGCGCATCTTGCCGACCTGAATGCCGGACGGCAGGTAGCGCATGTCGCGGATTTCACCGATGGGGTCAGGCAGCTTGGCCACCTGACGCAAACCTTCGATCATGTCGTCGATGCGTGCCGGCGTCAGCGCCAGGCGATCCAGCAAGGCTGGCTCCAGGCCATTGGCCCGGCCGTTGGCCAAATCCAGTTCATTGGCAGCGCTCAGCTCGGAGCGCGAAGCATCCAGAGCGTCGGCGGCCGCCAGCAAGGCGCGGTTCTTCTGCGCAGTGCTCGCACGGGCGATCAACCGCGAGGCCTGACGGGCAGCGCGACCCAGGCGGGTCATGTAGTCAAGAACGGACTCAGTCATGGTCTGGTGGGGTCTTGGCAAAGAGGAAAGCGGCAGATTATAGCTGTGACGCCGTCCTACGGACAGCGGTGAGGGGCGGATGGTCGAAATGAACTGTAAAAACCCGACGTTCAGCGGGAATTAAGGCTGGAGTTGTTATCATCCTGTCACATTTAGCCGTATTACCTTTGATCGCCATGTCCAGTTTTACCCCAATGATCCCCGCCAACGCCCTGCCCGACGGCTTTTTCGACCGTGACGCGCAACTGCTCGCGCGGGAATTGCTGGGAAAAGTCATTCGCCATCGCGTCGGCGATTTGTGGCTGTCGGCGCGAATTATCGAAACCGAAGCCTATTACCTCGCCGAAAAAGGCAGCCACGCGTCCCTGGGCTACACAGAAAAGCGTAAGGCTTTGTTTCTGGATGGCGGCCACATCTATATGTACTACGCCCGTGGCGGTGATTCGCTGAACTTCAGCGCCCACGGCCCAGGCAATGCGGTGCTGATCAAATCGGCCTATCCGTGGGTTGACGAAGTGTCCGGCCCGGCCAGCCTCGCACAGATGCTGTTGAATAACCCGGATGCCAGCGGCAGGCCGCGCCCTTCGCAAAAGCTGTGTGCCGGCCAGACCCTGCTGTGCAAGGCCCTGGGTTTGAAAGTGCCGATGTGGGACGCCAAACGCTTTGACCAGGAGTTGCTCTATGTCGAAGACGTGGGCCAGGCGCCCGGCCAAGTGATCCAGACCACCCGCCTGGGCATTCCCGGCGGTCGCGATGAACACCTGATGTACCGCTTCGTCGATGCCGGCTATGCGCCGTATTGCACACGGAACCCGCTACGCCGGGGCCAGGTCGAAGGCCGCGACTATTTTTTGATTTGAAAACATACATAAACCTGTAGGCGTCCGGCTTGCCGGCGATAGCGGACTCAAGGACGCCATCGCCGGCAAGCCGGACGCCTACAAGGACGATCTACAAAAGGGAGTTGATTGTATGGGCCCATGGCTCGATGGCATTACCGGCTGGCTGACCCTGAACCCGCAGTGGCTGGCCGTGGCGGTGTTTATCGTGGCGTGCGTGGAGTGCCTGGCCATTGCCGGCCTGATCGTACCGGGCACGGTATTGCTCTTCGCCATCGCCGCACTGGCCGGCAGTGGCGCACTGTCCCTGGGGGAGACCCTGTTGCTGGGCTTCCTAGGGGGCATATTGGGCGATGTTGTTTCCTACTTCCTTGGTCGCCATTTCCACCAGAACATCCGGCGCCTTCCGGGCCTGCGGCATCACCCTGAATGGATGAGTGGCGCCGAGACTTACTTCCAGAAGTACGGCATCGCCAGCCTGCTGGTAGGACGCTTCATTGGCCCGCTGCGGCCAATGTTGCCGATGGTCGCCGGCATGTGCGACATGCCCTTCCCGCGCTTCGCCGCCGTCAGCCTATTGGCCGCAGCGGGTTGGTCGGTGGCGTATCTGCTGCCGGGCTGGGCCACCGGCGCCGCATTCCGCCTGCCGCTGCCCGAGGGATTCTGGCCGGAGGCCGGAATTGTCGCCGCGTGCCTCGCCGTATTGATCGGCGTGAGCCTCAACAGCAGCCTGCGCGGCCACCGGCGCGCCACCCTGTGGATCGGCTGCATCGGCGGCACACTGCTGATCGCGTTGTTTATCGGCTATCACTACCTGAACGACTTTGACCAAGGCTTGATGGCCCTGGTGCAGGAACACCGCGGCCCGGCGATCGACCGGGCGATGGTGATGGTGACCCAGCTGGGTGAGTTCAAGAAGATGTTCGTCGCCAGCGCGGTACTGACCGGCCTACTGGTAGTGGCGCGACAATGGCGCCAGGCAATTTTTGTCGGCGCCACGCTGCTGGGCGCCGCGTTGATCAATACCGGCACCAAGCTGTTTTTTGCGCGGATGCGCCCGGAAGTGCTGACCGACCCACTCACCAGCTTCAGCATGCCCAGCGGCCATGCGTCCGGCTCGTTTGCGTTCTTCCTGGCGTTGGCGGTGCTGGCCGGTCGCGGTCAACCGACCCGCCTGCGCCTGACCTGGCTGGTGCTGGGTTGCATCCCGGCTGCCACCATCGCCGTGTCCCGGGTGTACCTGGGCGCCCACTGGCCCACGGACATCCTCGCGGGCACCTTGCTGGCGATGACGGTCTGCGCCTTCAGCCTGCACTTCAGCCAGCACCGCAGCCCGTTGCCGGCGATGCCGCCGAAAGTCTGGTGGTTGATCTTGCCGGTATGTGGGGCGGTGCTGGGCTTCATTGCGTTTACCGGCACGTCCCACGCGTTGCTCAGGTATGCCTACTAAGCAGGGCCCAGCCAATCCGAGGGGGCAGCGCGGCGTTCCACACTGCGCTCGCGCCGCTCCAGAAGCATTTCGTCAGCAACATCCGCGGCGCGTTCGGCGATGTACTCCGCGCCGCGACTGTCGTTCAGATGAAGTATTTGCGTGGTGATGGCCATAAAAAACGCATCCCACACGACCTGCTCAGATTGCGAAAGCCGAATCATCCTTTTCCCCTGATCATCGTTACGTGATTACCAACTATTTCAGGCAACGAGATCAGGGCAACGACGACATTCCTGAAGAACGTGAAGGATAATTCCGAGCGATCCCGGATCAGGTAAACAACTCGCCCTGCAACTCATCCAGCAACAGCTGAATCGCATCCAGCCGTTGCTGCGGGTCGTCGAGCTGCAGGAGGTCGATCTTGTCGGTCTCGGTGAAGGGCAGCAGGTACGCCAGCTGATTGCCCAAGGCTTGCTGGCCATCGGCGTGGGTGCCCATGTCCAGGGACGCGACCATCGGGTGCTCGGCCAGTGCGTGGAGCAGCGCCAGCAAGTCGGCGTCTTCCTCCTCCAGCGGTTGTTCGGGGTGCTCGTGAAGCCACTGCACCTCGGCCACCAACAGTTGATCCTTCTGCACGCCGGCGTCACGCACGCGGAAACGCCGGCCGCCTTCGACCCGAATCCCCAACAGGCCGTTGTCCTGCTGCTTGAAGTCGCGAATCAGCGCTTCGCAGCCAATCAATGCGTAGCCATCCGGCGCCAGCCCGACTTCCTTGCCGTCGAGGATGCACACCACGCCAAAGCTTTCGCCCTTTTTCATGCAGCGGCTGATCATGTCCAGGTAACGCGCCTCGAACAGTTGCAGGTCGAGGGTGCACCCGGGGAACAGCACGGTATTGAGCGGGAAAAGCGCCAGACTCATAAAGGTTTCCTTAAACCCGACTTAACTAACCAGCGACACGGCCAACGGCAGGAACACTGCCGTGGCCACGCCCATCAAACTCATGGCCAGCGCCGCAAAGGCGCCGGTCTCTTCGCTTTCCTGCAAGGCCACCGACGTTCCCACGGCGTGGGCGGTCATGCCAAGGGCCATCCCGCGCGCCTCGGGGCTGTGCACGCCCAGGCGTGACAAATACGCCGGCCCGATCATCGCGCCGATCACCCCGGTGATCAGCACAAACACCGCCGCCAGTGCCGCTACGCCACCAATCTGCTCGGCCACCAGCATCGCAATCGGCGAGGTCACGGACTTGGGCGCCATGGTCATCAGCATCATGTGTTCGGCGCCAAACCACCAGCCCAACAGCACGCACAGGCCAGTGGCCAATACGCCGCCTATCACCAGCGTAGTAAAAATCGGCCAGAACAATTGGCGAATCCGTCGCAGATTCAGGTAAAGCGGCACCGCCAGGGCCACCGTCGCCGGGCCGAGCAGGATGCTCATGATCTCGGTGCTCTTGCGGTACTCGGCGTACGTCAGGCCACACCCCAGCAACACGCCGATCACCAGCAGCATCGACACCAGCACCGGCTGCAGGAAGATCCAGCGGGTTTTCTCGAAACCGGCCAGCACCAACTGATAGGCACCGAGGGTGATGCCGATGCCGAACAAGGGGTGATGAATCACGGCGGCCCAGGCACCCTGCCAATCCACGGTCATTGGCCCTCCTCCCGCTGCGCCTGGCGCTTGACCAGTTTTTGCATCAGCACGCCGACAAAGCCCATGGCGACCACCAGCGACAACACCAACGCGCCGACAATGGCCCAGAAGTCCGCGGCGATGTCCTTGGCATACACCATCACACCCACCGCGGGCGGCACCAGCAGCAAGGGCAAGTAACGCAACAGACTGCCGGCCGCCAGGCTCAGGGGCTCACCGACTTCGCCGCGCCATATCAGGAAGGCCAGCATCAGCAGCAGGCCAATAATCGGCCCCGGCAACACCGGGACAAACAAATGATTGATCGCCGTGCCGAGCAATTGAAACAGCACCAGCCATGTCAGACCGCGTAACAGCATCCGTTCTCTCCCCCCCTTAAAGCGTGTCGGCATTATAAGCACGCCGCCTCTATGGAACGGCATTCGCCAAAAGCATGGTGGGTTGACCGGGCCAAGTGCCCATGATGATCTACATTGGTTCTCTGGACCTGTCCAAAAAATACAAAAATGATGAACCTAAGGAGAGTCGCAATGCCCTCAGTACCCGTAGCGCAACTCAAGGATTATGTCGGCAAGGAACTGGGACGTTCTGCATGGCTCACCATCGACCAGGAGCGCATCAACCTGTTCGCGGAGGCCACCGGCGATTTTCAGTTCATCCACGTCGACCCGGTAAAAGCCGCCCAGACGCCGTTCGGCGGCACCATCGCCCACGGTTTCCTGTCGCTGTCGCTGATACCCAAGCTGATCGAAGACATCCTGATCATGCCCGAGGGCCTGAAGATGGCGGTCAACTATGGCCTGGACAGCGTGCGTTTCATCCAGCCGGTGAAGGTCGACTCCCGGGTACGCCTGGCCGTGACCCTGACCGACGCCACCGAGAAAAAGCCCGGGCAATGGTTGCTTAAAGCCACCTGCACCCTGGAAATCGATGGCCAGGAAAAACCTGCCTACATTGCGGAGTCGCTGTCACTCTGCTTCGTCTGAACCCGGCTGTGGTGAGCCCGTCCGCTCACCACAATTCATGTAAATTTATGTATAGATCTCGCAGCTGCGGCATACTCGGCGCTCAATTATCCGGATCCCGCTATGCGCCCACTCGCTCCCCTTGCTCTTGTCCTGTTGCTCACCGCGTGCGGCGACGGCGAATCGCTGTTGCCGCCCGATGCGCGGCTGCCCGATGGCGGTCGTTACCGTGGCGATGTGGTCAATGGCTTGCTGCAGGGCCAGGGCCGGGTGGATTACCCCAATGGCAGTTGGTACGCCGGCCAGTTCGATAAAGGCCAGTGGCACGGCCAGGGCGAATGGCATGGCAGCAACGGCGAGGTCTACAAGGGCCAGTTCCAGCAAGGCCTGTTCGACGGCCAGGGCAGCCTGACCACGTCGGGCAACAGTTACGTCGGCGGTTTCAAGCAAGGCAAGCGCAACGGCGAAGGCACCCTCAAAGAAGGGCAGATGACCTATCGCGGCGAATTCAAGGACGACCAGTATTCCGGTCTCGGCCGCCTCGAGCTGGCCGACGGCAGCCAGTACCAGGGCCAGTTCGCCCACGGCAAGCCCAACGGCGAGGGCCAGCGCAACGACGACAGCGGCAACCAGTTCAGCGGCCACTTCGTCGATGGCCAGCTGGAGGGCAATGGCACCTTCAACAGCGCCGATGGCGATATGTACATCGGCCACTTCAAACAGAACCAGCTCAACGGCAAGGGCCGTTATGAAAACGCCGACGGCGACGTGTGGATCGGCGAATTCAAGGAAGGCGCCCTCAGCGGCAAGGGCGAACTGATTGGCGTGGACGGCAGCCATTACGTGGGCCAATTCGTCGACTGGCGCTTCACCGGCCCCGGTCGCCTGAACCTTACCGACGGCAGCTTCTATATTGGCGGCTTCGACAGCGACAGCTATCAAGGCCGCGGCACCCTGGTGCTCACCGATGGCACCGTGCAGGCCGGCACCTGGGTCAACGGCATGCGCGTGCGCGATGCCGATGGCAAGTTGTTGCCTGACCCGCTGGAGATCGGCCTGTTTGCCCAGGGCCGCCTACTGGATGCCGCCCTCGCCGCGGTACCCGCCTCCAAATCGGGAGTGGAGCTATACACCCTGGTGGTGGCCGGCGACGGCAAACAAAGCGTATTCCTGCGTGAAGCCGACTATGTCAGCAACATGCTCGCCACGCGATTCGGGGCCTATGGCCAGATCCGCCTGGTGAACCACCGCGACCACATCGCCGACCGCCCCATGGCCACCCGCGAAAGCCTGCGCCGGGCGATCCAGACCCTCGCCGAACGCAGCGGCCCGCAAGACCTGGTGTTCATCTACCTGACCAGCCATGGCACCCACGAACACGAACTGGTGCTCGACCAGCCGCGCATGGAACTGGCCGACCTGCCCGCCGATGAGCTGGCCGCGGTAATGGCGCCGCTGAAAAACCGCGACAAGATCGTGGTGATTTCAGCCTGCTACTCCGGTGGTTTCATCCCGGCCCTCAAGGACGAACACACCCTGATCATGACCGCCTCACGCGCCGACCGCGTGTCGTTCGGCTGCTCCGAAGAGGCCGACTTCACCTACTTCGGCGACGCCCTTTTCGCCCAGGCCTTCAACCAGACCGACGATTTGCAGCAAGCCTTCAAGCTGGCGCAAACCCACGTGGCCGAGCGCGAACAGGCGGACAACTTCGAAGCCTCCGAACCGCAGATCTGGGCCCCCAAAGGCGTGATTGCCCATTGGCAATTATTACGCAAACAGCAGGCACGAAAGGCGCTGGAAAGCGTCTCAATGAATAGCAAGGAAGCCAAGAGCAACTAAGCTGAATCTGTACCAAGGGGGAAACATCATGTACCTGACACCTCAGCATATCTTGCTCGCCGGAGCCTCCGGCCTGACCGGAGAGCACCTGCTGGACCGCCTGCTCAACGAGCCCACCGTGACCCGCGTACTGGCACCCAGCCGCAAGCCATTGGCCGAGCATCCGCACCTGGAAAACCCGGTGGGCGACCCGGCCGTATTCCTGCCGCAACTGAGCGGCCAGGTGGACATCGCCTTCTGCTGCCTGGGCACTACCATCAAGCAGGCCGGCTCTGAAGAAGCCTTCCGCGCGGTCGACCTGGACATGGTCGTGGCCTTCGCCAAGCGCGCTCGGGAAATGGGTGCGCGACACCTGATCGTGATCAGCGCGATTGGCGCCGACCCGAAATCCTCGATTTTCTACAACCGGGTCAAGGGCGAGATGGAGCAGGCGCTGAAAGCCCAGGACTGGCCGCAGCTGACCATCGTCCGGCCTTCGCTGTTGCTGGGAGAGCGGTTGGAGCCACGTTTGGCCGAGCAACTGGCCGGGCCCTTGTCACGGTTGATTCCGGGCAAGTATCACGGCATTGAAGTGTGTGAACTGGCGCGGGCGATGTGGCGCCTGGCGCTGGAAGAACAGGATGGGGTGCGGGTTGTGGAGTCGGATGAGCTGCGCAAGCTCGGCAAGTAACCCGT
The DNA here is from genome assembly GCF_029269205.1 of Pseudomonas sp. 1912-s. Lineage (NCBI taxonomy): Bacteria > Pseudomonadati > Pseudomonadota > Gammaproteobacteria > Pseudomonadales > Pseudomonadaceae > Pseudomonas > Pseudomonas sp. 1912-s. Next base: position 55,586 of record NZ_JARIXR010000026.1, read on the forward strand.
ATTTCGAGGCAGGACACAATCAAAATGTGGGAGCGGGCTTGCTCGCGAAAGCGGAGTTTCAGTCAATACATCACTGACTGATCCACCGCCTTCGCGAGCAAGCCCGCTCCCACATTAAATATGTTGGCGCTCCCGAGATTCACTACTACAGCCCGCCCGTCGCGTTAAACCCAACCCCCAACACCGTCAGCACCGACAGCGGCAACAGCAGCGTGTCGAGCAAGGCGCTGGCCGGCAGGTCGACATGGGGGTAGCTCGGCGCTTCGGCCCCAAAGCGGTCCATCGCACAGCACCCGCCCTGAATCGCGTACATATCCAGCCGCGTCCCGGCATACACCACCGGGGCGCCGGGCTGCGCGGCGTCCAGCGTGCGCGCCGTGGCACACCCGGTCAGTTGCAGCGCCAGGCACAGCATCAAGAGTTTATTCATCACTGCTCAAATGGTGTTCGCCCCAGCGCGGCAGCATGTCTTGAGGGATATTCAGCAGGTTGAGAATCCGCGCCACCACAAAGTCCACCAGGTCATCGATGGTTTGCGGCTGGTGATAAAAGCCCGGCGACGCCGGCAGGATGGTCACGCCCATGTTCGACAACTTGAGCATGTGCTCCAGGTGAATACTCGAATACGGCGCCTCGCGCGGCACCAGGATCAACTGGCGACGCTCCTTCAACGTCACGTCCGCCGCACGCTCGATCAGGTTATTACAGGCGCCCGTGGCAATCGCCGACAGGGTGCCGGTGGAACACGGCACCACCACCATCGCGGCCGGTGCACCGGAGCCCGAAGCCACCGGCGACATCCAGTCTTCCTTGCCATAGACCTTGATCTGCCCCGCCGCCGCACCGGTGTACTCGGTGAGGAAGGCCTGCATCATCTGCACCTTGGGCGGCAACGCGACATCGGTCTCGGTGGCCAGCACCAGTTGCGCGGCCTTGGAGATCAGGAAGTGCACCTCGCGGTCTTCGCGCACCAGGCAGTCCAGCAGGCGCAAGCCATAGGGCGCGCCGGACGCGCCGGTCATCGCCAGGGTGACGCGTTCCGGTCCGCTCATTTCAGCGCCTCGGCGAGTTTGCCGTGCAGGCCGCCGAAGCCGCCGTTGCTCATGATCACCACGTGGGTGCCGGGCTTGGCCTGGTGTTTCACGTGCTCGATGATGCCTTCCAGCGAGTCGCAGCAAATCGACGGTACGGTGCACAGCGCCGCGATAGCGGGCAGGTCCCAGCCCAGGTTGGCCGGTGCATACCAGACCACTTGGTCGGCATCGTTGACGCTTTCCGGCAAACCGTCACGGTGGGCGCCGAGCTTCATGGAGTTGGAGCGTGGCTCGATGATCGCGATCACCTGGGCGTCACCCACGCGCTTGCGCAGGCCATCCAGGGTGGTGGCGATGGCCGTCGGGTGGTGAGCAAAGTCGTCGTAGATGGTAATCCCGTTCACGTCGGCGACCTTTTCCATGCGGCGCTTGACGCTCTTGAACGCGCTCAAGGCGGCAATGCCCATGGACGGCACCACGCCGACATGCCGTGCGGCCGCCAGGGTGACCAAGGCATTGGCGACGTTGTGCTGGCCGGTCATGTCCCACTCGACGACGCCTTGGGCGACACCATCGAACAGGACTTCAAATTTGGAGCCGTCTTCGCTCAGCAGTTTGACCTGCCATTGCCCGCCCGCGCCGGTGGTTTGCACCGGGGTCCAGCAGCCCATCTCGATGACTCGCTGCAAGGCCGGCTCGGTCGTGGGGTGAATCACCAGGCCTTCGCTCGGAATCGTGCGCACCAAGTGGTGGAACTGCCGCTCGATGGCCGGCAGATCGGGGAAGATGTCCGCGTGATCGAACTCCAGGTTGTTCAGGATCGCTGTGCGCGGGCGGTAGTGGACGAACTTGGAGCGTTTGTCGAAGAAGGCGCTGTCGTATTCATCCGCTTCGATGACAAAAAACGGCGTGTCACCGAGGCGAGCCGACACCGAGAAGTTCTGCGGCACACCACCGATCAGGAAGCCAGGGCTCATGCCCGCGTGCTCCAGCACCCAGGCCAGCATGCTGCTGGTGGTGGTCTTGCCGTGGGTACCGGCAACGGCGAGCACCCAACGGCCTTGCAGCACATGGTCGGCCAGCCATTGCGGGCCAGACACGTACGGCAAACCTTTATTCAGTACATATTCGACCGCCGGGTTGCCACGCACCATGGCATTGCCGATCACCACCAGGTCCGGAACCGGGTCGAATTGTGCCGGGTCGTAACCTTGGGTCAGCTCAATGCCCTGGGCCTGCAGTTGCGTGCTCATGGGCGGGTAAACGTTGGCATCGGAGCCAGTAACATGATGGCCCAGCTCTTTGGCCAACACTGCCATTGAACCCATGAAGGTGCCGCAAATACCGAGAATATGAATGTGCATAGTCGACCTCGTAAAACATCGAGGCAGGTTAGCGTAGGGAGGAACAAATCGCACCCTTTAGCTAACGGGCAATCCCGTGTTTGCGCAGCTTTCTATACAGGGTGTTACGGCTGACACCCAGTTGCTCGGCCGTGTGGCTCATATGCCAGCGCTGTTGCTCCAGGGCATTGAGCAGCGCCAGGCGCTCTGCGTCGTCCAGGGGCGAGTCCGAAAGCTCGTCCGCCCTTACGGGCTGCGGGCGCGCCTGGCGAATCACTGCCGGCAAGTCTTCAAGCCCGATACGTCCGTCGTCACACAACGCCGCCAACGTGCGCAATACGGTGCGCAACTGCCGCACATTGCCCGGCCAGGCAAATGCCAACAGTGCCTGGCGCGCGGGACTGTCCAGCAAGACCGACTGATCGCCCGCCTCCTCCGCCAGCAGAAAATCCAGTAACTGCGACTTGTCGCTACGCTCACGCAGCGGTGGCAGGGCGATTTCCAGACCGTTCAGCCGGTAGTACAGGTCCTCGCGAAAGCTGCCGTCCTGTACCCGCTCCAGCAAATTACGGTGGGTGGCGCTGATGATTCTGACGTTCACCGCCTGTGGCTCGCCGCCGATAGGCACTACCAGCCGGTCTTCCAGTACCCTTAACAGCCGGGTTTGCAACGCCAAGGGCATATCGCCGATTTCATCCAGGAACAACGTGCCGCCGTCCGCCTGCTGCAGCTTGCCGCGCATGCCCTCCTTGCGGGCGCCGGTGAAGCTGCCGCCGCGGTAGCCGAACAGCTCGCTCTCGATCAGGCTTTCGGGGATGGCCGCACAGTTCAGCGCAATAAACGCTTTGTCGGCCCTGAGGCTGGCATGGTGCACCGCCTTGGCAAACGCCTCCTTGCCCGAGCCGGTTTCGCCATTGACCAACAACGGCACGTCGCGCTCAAACACACGCAACGCCTTGCGGAAATCGTTTTGCAGCGCCGCGTCCCCCAGGCAAATGCCCGGCAGCCGCGCCCGCTCGGGCATCGGCTGAGGAACCGGCGCCGGCACACTGCGTGGCTGGCCGCGCAACACCGCGAACAACCCACGGCCGTCGCGGGTACGCAGGGGCCAACTGGCGCTGGCATTCGCGCTGGCGCGCCCGAACAACTCATCCAGCGAACAATCGAAAAACGCCTCCACCGGCTGCCCCAACAGCCCGCCACGAATTTGCCCGAGCAAGTTCAATGCACTCTGGTTCACCGCACAGATGCGCCCTTCACCGTCGAATGCCAGTAGCCCTTCGCTGAACAGGCCCACGGATTCGGCCTGCAAATGAAAGCGCAGTAACCAGTGGTTCTCGAAATGCCGCAGGAAGTAACAGCTCTCGATCATCTTCGCCGAGAGATTGACCAGCGCCATGGTGTGGAACTGGCTCTGGCGCGACACGGCTTCCCGGGCCGAGGACACATCCAGCACCGCAAGCAGTTCGCCATGGGGGTCGAACACCGGGCTGGCCGAACAGGTCAGGCCGGTGTGCCGGCCACGGAAGTGCTCATCGCGATGAATCGTCAGGGACTGGCGCTCCACCAGGCAGGTGCCGATGCCGTTGGTGCCTTCGCAGGCCTCGCTCCAGTCGGCACCCAGCCACAGCCCGGCGCGCTCGAAAATCTTGCGCTCGCTGGGCGCGGTAACACAGTTGAGGATCACCCCACGGGCGTCGGTGAGCAGCACCGCATGGCCGGCACCGGAGAGTTGTTGATGCAGGCTGTTCATTTCGCTGCCAGCGATGGTCAGCACTTGTTGCAGGCGTTCGCGGCTTTCCAGCAGGCGGCCATGTTCGAGCACCGTGGGGGCGATGGTCAGCGCGGGGTCGAGGTGATAGTCCTCCAGGCAACGCAGCCAGGAGCGGGCGATGGACGGATCGCTGCCGGGGCCGTGCAACGGATCCTGGCCACGGGTAACGGTCAGGACTTGCTGGGCATGGCGACTGAAATGATCGTTTTGCATGTTCTTATTATTCTCCCTGCGTGAACTACAAACCGCGCGCGAGTGCCCAGCATCCTCCAGCCTCCCGACCATTGCAATCCCGGGCAGACCCACCGGTCACAGGCTGTACCGTTTGTGGCACAAACTGTCACTCGGGCTGTATCAGTCGTGCCACAGCAACGGCTTGCAACAAACCCCAAGTCCTTGATTTACGGGCACTGCAAGGCACTGGCCCAACCTTTGCTCTACGCTTTAACAAGCACAACCGTGCGTCCTCCAATAAACACAAAAAGCCAGGAGATACCCACCATGCGTTACGCACACCCCGGTACTGAAGGCGCTATCGTTTCGTTCAAGGCCAAGTACGGCAACTACATCGGCGGCGAGTTTGTCGCGCCGGTCGATGGCAACTATTTCACCAACACCTCGCCGGTCAACGGCAAGGCCATCGCCGAATTCCCGCGTTCCACTGCCAAGGATATCGACAAGGCCCTGGACGCCGCCCACGCCGCCGCTGACGCCTGGGGCAAGACCTCGGCCCAGGACCGCTCGCTGGTGCTGCTGAAAATCGCCGACCGCATCGAACAGAACCTCGAACTGCTGGCCATCACCGAAACCTGGGACAACGGCAAGGCGGTGCGCGAAACCCTGAACGCCGACATCCCGCTGGCCGCTGACCACTTCCGCTACTTCGCCGGCTGCATTCGCGCCCAGGAAGGCAGCAGCGCGGAAATCAACGAACACACCGCCGCTTACCACTTCCACGAACCACTGGGTGTGGTCGGCCAGATCATCCCGTGGAACTTCCCGCTGCTGATGGCCGCCTGGAAACTCGCGCCCGCCCTGGCCGCCGGTAACTGCGTGGTGCTCAAGCCCGCCGAGCAAACCCCGTTGGGTATCAACGTGCTGATGGAACTGATCGGCGACCTGCTGCCGCCGGGCGTGCTGAACGTGGTACACGGCTACGGCAAAGAAGCCGGCGAAGCCCTGGCCACCAGCAAGCGCATCGCCAAGATCGCCTTCACCGGCTCCACGCCAGTGGGCTCGCACATCATGCATGCGGCCGCCGAGAACATCATTCCGTCCACCGTTGAGTTGGGCGGCAAATCGCCGAACATCTTCTTCGCCGACATCATGAAAGCCGAGCCGCAATTCATCGAGAAGGCCGCCGAAGGCCTGGTGCTGGCGTTCTTCAACCAGGGCGAAGTGTGCACCTGCCCGTCCCGCGCGCTGGTGGAAGAGTCGATCTACGACGACTTCATGAAAGTCGTCATGAAGAAAGTCGAGTCGATCAAACGCGGCGACCCACTGGACACCGACACCATGGTTGGCGCCCAGGCGTCCGAGCAGCAATTCGACAAGATCCTGTCCTACCTCGAAATCGCCAAAGGCGAAGGCGCCGAGCTGCTGACCGGCGGCAAGGTCGAGAAACTGACGGGTGACCTGTCCACCGGCTATTACATCCAGCCGACCCTGCTCAAGGGCACCAACAAAATGCGGGTGTTCCAGGAAGAAATCTTTGGCCCGGTAGTGAGCATCACCACCTTCAAGGACGAAGCCGAAGCCCTGGCGATCGCCAACGACACCGAGTTCGGCCTGGGTGCCGGCCTGTGGACCCGCGACATCAACCGCGCGTACCGCATGGGCCGGGCAATCAAGGCCGGGCGCGTGTGGACCAACTGCTATCACCTGTACCCGGCGCACGCCGCGTTCGGCGGTTACAAGAAATCCGGTGTGGGCCGTGAGACTCACAAGATGATGCTCGATCACTACCAGCAGACCAAAAACCTGCTGGTGAGCTACGACATCAATCCGCTGGGCTTCTTCTAACTGACAACCCGCTCCCACATTTGAAATGCAATAAAAATGTGGGAGCGGGCTTGATGTGGTGAGCGGGCTTGCCCCGCGCCGGGCTGCGAAGCAGCCCCGTCAATCGGTGGTGAACCCGACGGGGGACAGGCCCCCTCATCACAGCAAGCCAGCTCCCACACTTGATCTTCACAAGACCTTGCGACTCATCCGGCTTAAGTAAGCCGGGAAAAACAATAAGAAAGGGATTCCAATATGCCTAGCGAACCGAATGGCGCTCCGGCGTCCGGGTCTTCTGTCGACTTCGAAAAAGTCGGCACCGAATACTTCCAACAACGGGAACTGAAAAAAGGCGCTGCCGGTTGGGTGCTATTAGTTGGTCTCGGGGTTGCCTACGTGATCTCCGGCGACTACGCCGGCTGGAACTTCGGCCTGGCCCAGGGTGGCTGGGGCGGCATGTTCCTCGCCACACTGCTGATGGCCACCATGTACCTGTGCATGTGTTTCTCCCTGGCCGAGCTCTCTTCCATGATTCCTACCGCCGGCGGCGGCTACGGGTTCGCCCGCAGCGCATTCGGCCCCTGGGGCGGGTTCCTCACCGGCACCGCAATCCTGATCGAATATGCGATCGCCCCCGCCGCCATTGCGGTGTTTATCGGCGCCTATTGCGAGTCGCTGTTCGGCATTGGCGGCTGGATGATCTACCTGGCGTTCTACATTATCTTTATCGGCATCCACATTTTCGGCGTGGGTGAAGCGTTGAAGCTGATGTTTGTGATTACTGCCGTCGCCGCGATTGCCTTGGGCGTATTCCTGGTGGCGATGGTGCCGCACTTCAGTGTCGCCAACCTGCTGGATATTCCAGTGACCGAGGCCAAGGGCGCCAGCACTTTCCTGCCCTTCGGTTATGTCGGTGTGTGGGCGGCGATTCCCTATGCGATCTGGTTCTTCCTCGCCGTCGAGGGCGTGCCGCTGGCCGCCGAAGAAACCAAAAACCCCAAGCGTGACCTGCCTCGCGGCCTGATCGGCGCCATTGTGGTGCTGACCAGCTTTGCCCTGCTGATTTTGGTGATCGCCCCGGGCGGTGCCGGTGCCTACGCGCTGATGGCGTCGGGCAATCCGCTGGTGGAAGCCTTGTCCAAGGCCTACGGCGGCTCCACGTGGATGGGCCACTTCGTCAACCTGGTGGGCCTGGCCGGGCTGATCGCGAGTTTCTTCTCGATCATCTACGCCTACTCCCGGCAGATCTTCGCCCTGTCCCGCGCTGGCTACCTGCCGCGCAAGCTGTCGCAGACCAACAAAAGCAAGGCGCCAGTCCTGGCACTGGTCATCCCCGGCATCATCGGCTTTGGCCTGTCGCTGACCGGCCAGGGTGATTTGCTGATCCTGGTGGCCGTGTTCGGCGCGACCATTTCCTACGTGCTGATGATGGCCGCGCACATCACCTTGCGCATCCGCCGCCCCAAAATGGATCGCCCGTACCGCACACCGGGCGGCATCTTCACCTCGGGCGTCGCACTGGTACTGGCCTGCATCGCTGTTGTGGCGGGCTTCCTGGTGGATCCGCGCGTGGTGATTGGCGCCGCGATCATCTATGGAGTATTAATTGCTTACTTTGCTTTCTACAGTCGGCATCACTTGGTAGCAGGCACGCCGGAAGAAGAGTTTGCGGCGATCCAGGCCGCAGAGGCCGCCTTGCACTAAACGCCGTAAACCTCGGTGCGGGCCTCCGCCCGCGCCGACAAGGAGACTCTGTATGGCAAGCTTTTCCCACGCGGTCGGCGCATTGACCTACCGCTTTGACAGCCTCAAGGACGTAATGGCCAAGGCCAGCCCGGCGCGCTCCGGGGATTTCCTGGCGGGCGTTGCGGCACAGAACGACGGTGAGCGGGTCGCCGCGCAAATGGCACTGGCGAATATTCCGTTGAAACACTTTCTTGAAGAAGTGTTGATCCCGTACGAAAGCGACGAAGTCACCCGGCTGATTATCGATACCCACGATAAACCGGCGTTTTCCGTGGTCAGCCACCTGACCGTCGGTGGTTTGCGCGATTGGCTGCTCAGCGACGCTGCCGATGAACACAGCCTGCGCGCCCTGGCGCCCGGGCTGACACCGGAAATGGTGGCTGCCGTGTCGAAGATCATGCGCGTGCAGGACTTGATCCTGGTCTCGCAAAAGATCCGTGTCGTCACACAGTTTCGCGGCACCCTGGGCCTGCGCGGGCGCCTGTCCACCCGCCTGCAACCCAACCACCCCACCGATGAACCGGCGGGCATCGCCGCGAGCATTCTCGACGGCCTGCTCTACGGCAACGGCGACGCGATGATCGGCATCAACCCAGCCACCGACAGCATCGCGTCGATCTGCGCCATGCTGGAAATGCTCGACGCAATCATCCAGCGCTACGAAATCCCGACCCAGGCCTGCGTGCTGACCCACGTCACCACCTCCATCGAGGCCATCAACCGTGGCGTGCCGCTGGACCTGGTGTTCCAGTCGATCGCCGGCACCGAGGCGGCCAACGCCAGTTTCGGTATCAGCCTGAGCGTGCTGCAGGAAGGCTACGACGCGGGCCTGAGCCTGAACCGCGGCACCCTCGGGCAAAACCTGATGTATTTCGAAACCGGCCAGGGCAGCGCCTTGTCGGCCAACGCGCACTTTGGCGTCGACCAGCAAACCTGCGAAACCCGCGCCTATGCGGTGGCCCGGCATTTCAAACCGTTTCTGGTGAACACCGTGGTCGGTTTTATCGGCCCCGAGTACCTGTACAACGGCAAGCAGATCATCCGCGCCGGCCTCGAAGACCACTTCTGCGGCAAGTTGCTGGGCGTGCCGATGGGCTGCGACATCTGCTACACCAACCACGCCGAAGCCGACCAGGACGACATGGACACCCTGCTCACCCTGCTGGGCGTGGCCGGGATCAACTTCATCATGGGCATCCCGGGCTCCGACGACATCATGCTCAACTACCAGACCACTTCATTTCACGACGCACTGTACGCTCGGCAAACATTGGGTTTAAAGCCGGCGCCGGAGTTTGAACAGTGGTTGGCGAAAATGGGCATCTTCACGCAAGCCGACGGCAAGGTGCACTTCGGCAACAGCCTGCCGCCAGCATTTCGCCACGCCTTGGCGCAACTGGGATGAAGAAGGAACCGCCTGTGCACATCGACACCCCGGAAAACAATGTAGACAACCCGTGGCTGGAACTGCGGCGCCTGACTCCGGCGCGGATTGCCTTGGGCCGCACCGGCACCAGTATTCCTACCGGCGCGCAGTTGGACTTCCAGTTCGCCCACGCCCAGGCGCGGGACGCGGTGCACCTGCCGTTTGACCATGCAGGACTGAGCAGCCAACTGGCCGAACGCGGCCGCGACAGCCTGTTGCTGCACAGCGCTGCCATCGACCGTCACAGCTACCTGCAACGCCCGGACCTTGGGCGGCGCCTGAGCGATGAGTCGGCCCAGGCATTGCGGGACTACGCCGAAGCCAACCCGGGCGGCGTCGACCTGGCGGTGGTGGTGGCCGACGGCTTGTCAGCCCTGGCGGTGCATAAACATACGTTGCCGTTTCTTACACGCATGGAGGAACAAACCCACGCTGAAGGCTGGTCGCTGTCACCGGTAATTCTGGTGGAACAGGGCCGCGTCGCCGTCGCGGACGAGGTCGGCCAGTTGCTGGGGGCGAAAATGGTGGTGATCCTGATCGGCGAGCGACCGGGACTCAGTTCGCCGGACAGCCTGGGGCTGTATTTCACCTACAACCCCAAGGTGGGCCTCACCGATGCGTACCGCAACTGCATCTCCAACGTGCGCCTGGAAGGTTTGAGCTACGGCATGGCGGCTCATCGCTTGCTTTACTTGATGCGTGAGGCCTGTCGCCGGCAGTTGTCGGGGGTCAATCTCAAGGATGAAGCGCAGTTGCAGACGCTCGAATCGGATGATCCTGACCTGATGAAAGGCAACTTCCTGCTCAGCGCACCTAAGGACTGATCCCTGCACGATTGCGCTTTTTCTCCGCTTTAGGCAGCATCGAGACACGGCCGCTTGTGTGGTCATACCCCATTTGGAAGTTGAGGCCTGGCATGCGGATAACTCAAGCGACCCTGGAACACCTGGACCTGTTGACCCCGCTTTTCGTCAAATACCGCGAGTTCTACGGCGCGCTGCCCTTCCCCGATTCAAGCCGCGCCTTCCTGGAAAAACGCCTGCGCCGCAAGGAGTCGGTGATCTACCTGGCGCTGGCCGACGATGACGACAAAAAACTGCTCGGTTTTTGCCAGTTGTATCCCAGTTTTTCGTCGCTCTCCCTCAAGCGCGTGTGGATCCTCAACGACATCTATGTGGCCGAAGACGCACGCCGGCAGTTGGTGGCCGACAACCTGATGCGCACTGCGAAGAAGATGGCCAAGGAAACGCACGCCGTGCGCCTGCGTGTTTCCACCAGCAGCGACAACGAGGTGGCGCAGAAAACCTACGAATCCATTGGTTTCAGGGAAGACACCGAGTTCAAAAACTACGTGCTGCCCATCAGCGATGACTGACATCTATTAACCAAACCTCATGCATCTGTTGTGGGAGCCCCCTCCCACACGGACGCTGTGTCTACAATACGATCGATGTCGCGACATTCCCCGCTACAAAACCAACACGCTTTTCACGACTCTATCCGTATAATGCGGACCTTTCAGGGTCGTAAGAAACAAGCCACAACCTTGTAGCCCTTATTACCCGAAGCCTCCGCACAGGCCCGCTGAGCCAGGCCATTCACACAGGTGCCCTCCATGGATTTCAACCCGCTCGACCTTATCCTGCATCTCGACGTGTACCTCGACATGCTGGTGAGAAACTACGGAGTGTGGATCTACGCCATTCTGTTCCTGGTTATCTTTTGCGAAACCGGCCTGGTGGTCATGCCCTTCCTGCCGGGTGACTCCTTGCTGTTTATCGCCGGCGCCATCGCAGCAGGCGGCGGCATGGACCCGATATTGTTGGGCGGCTTGCTGATGCTCGCGGCCATCCTGGGTGACAGCACCAACTACGTGATCGGACGAACGGCCGGGGAACGCTTGTTCAGCAACCCCAACTCGAAAATCTTCCGCCGCGACTACCTGCAGAAAACCCACGACTTCTACGACAAGCACGGCGGCAAAACCGTGACCCTGGCGCGCTTCCTGCCGATCCTGCGGACCTTCGCACCGTTCGTCGCCGGCATCGCCAAGATGCCGTACCCGCGCTTCTTCGGGTTCAGCGTATTCGGCACCATCCTGTGGGTCGGCGGCCTCGTAACCCTGGGCTACTTCTTCGGCAACGTACCGTTCATCAAGAAAAACCTGTCGCTGCTGGTGGTGTTCATCATCCTGCTGTCGCTGGTACCGATGATCATCGGTGTGTTCCGCAGCCGCTTCGGCCGCAGCTCCACCGAAGCCAAGCCGCAGTAACCGGCGATGTGGTCCCTCAGCGCCTGGCGTCGCCGGCGCCTGCTGGCCAAGCACCCGATTGCCGATGAAACCTGGCAGCGGGTGCGCCACCACCTGACCTTTCTCGACGGCATCACCGCAGAAGAAGACCAGTGGCTGCGGGAAGCGTGCGTGCTGTTCCTCGCCGAAAAACACCTCACGGCCCTGCCCGGCGTCGAACTGCACCAGGAACAACGCCTGCTGCTCGCCGCCCAGGCGCAGCTGCCATTGATGAACCTTGGCGACCTCGACTGGTACCAGGGTTTTCACGAGATCGTGCTCTACCCCGACGACTTCCTCAGCCCCCAGCGCCATCGCGACGCCAGCGGCGTGGAACACGAATGGGACGGTGAACACAGCGGCGAAGCCTGGCAACAGGGCCCGGTGATCCTTGCGTGGCCCGGCGTGCTGGCCAGCGGCAACTGGGAAGGCTACAACCTGGTGATCCACGAACTGGCCCACAAGCTGGACATGCTCAACGGCGACGCCAACGGCCTGCCGCCGCTGCACCACGACATGCGCGTGCAGGAATGGGCCAGCGTCATGCAAAGCGCCTTCGACGACCTCAACCGCCAACTTGACCACAACCCCGACGCCGAAACGGCCATCGACCCGTACGCCGCGGAAAACCCGGCCGAGTTCTTTGCCGTCACCAGCGAATATTTCTTCAGCGCCCCGGATTTACTGGCCAGCACTTATCCACAGGTGTACGAGCAACTGAGCCACTTCTACCGCCAGGACCCACTGGCGCGCCTGCACCAGCTGCAGGCCGGCGACGTGCGGTATCAGACGGAACGCCAAGCGCCCTACGACGTCTGACGCATGGCATCGGCGTCAGAATATGCCTATAATCGCCGCCACTTTTAGGCCAATCCGGCCATGTTTCATGGCCAACTACGGGGGCAACGCCCAATGAGCTACAGCAAGATTCCGGCTGGCAAAGACCTGCCGAACGACATCTACGTCGCCATCGAGATTCCGGCCAACCACGCGCCGATCAAATACGAAATCGACAAAGACAGCGACTGCCTGTTCGTTGACCGTTTCATGGCCACCCCGATGTTCTACCCGGCCAACTACGGTTTCATCCCCAACACCCTGGCTGACGACGGTGACCCCCTCGACGTGCTGGTCGTGACCCCTTACCCGGTCACCCCAGGCTCGGTTATCCGCGCACGCCCGGTCGGCATCCTGAACATGACTGACGACGGCGGCGGCGATGCCAAAGTTATCGCAGTACCCCACGACAAGCTGTCCCAGCTGTACGTCGACGTGAAGGAATACACCGACCTGCCGCCACTGCTGCTGGAACAGATCAAACACTTCTTCGAGAACTACAAAGACCTCGAAAAAGGCAAATGGGTGAAGATCGATGGTTGGGGCAACGCAGACGCCGCCCGTGCCGAGATCCTGAAGTCGGTCGCTGCCTACAAAGGCTGATACCGCTACTCGCTCTAAAAAAGCCCCGATTATTCGGGGCTTTTTTTGTGGGAAAAATATAAACACCCGGCTATTTTAATAAACACTTTTACAGCCCATGTTTAACTAGATTAGTTAACTAACAGAATAAGCCTTCAATAAGGAAACACCTACATACGGCAACTCAACGCATGGTTTATTTGATCTGGTTTTACGGCCAGTAAACTCTGCGTTTATGAATACATCAGGTGATCGCTTAAGAGCGCTATTAAGGGAAGTTCATCTTTCCGCTTCCGACTTCGCCAAGAACCGCGATGTTACGCCTCAACACGTAAACAACTGGTTCAAGCGCGGCGTCCCCATGGGCCGTCTCAACGAGTTCGCAGAACTGCTGTGCGTCACCAGCCGCTGGCTGCGCACAGGCGAAGGCCCCAAACATCCACCCGCCAACTTCTTGCTGGAAGGATCCGATGCAGACCACACACACCGTATCGCCCGTGAACAGACCGGCAACTACATAGCCCAGCCGGTCTCAACGCCGGCAAAAATCGACGTGGAGATCCCCCTCCACCCCACCTTCACCTCAACCGAAAACATCCGCCTCTCCCTGCACACCCTTGAAACCATCGGCGTAAACCCGGAGCGGGCACTCGGTGCCTACATGGTCGGCAACAGCATGATCGACATCATCCAGGACGGAAGTACCCTCGCCATCGACTGCGGCCGCAAACAGATTATCGACGGCGAGATTTATGCGGTAGAACACGACGGAATGTTGCGCATCAAATACCTCTACAACCGCCCCGGTGGCGGCCTGCGGATGCGCAGCCACAACAGCGCCGAACATCCGGACGAGTTTTTGACCTACGAACAGCGGCATGAGCAGAACTTTGAAATTCTGGGCTGGGTGTTCTGGTGGGCGACACTGAACAACCGCCGCCCGCCGGTGCCGCTGGATGAGCATTTATTGGGCTACGAAGGCTCTAAATCGGATCCGAAGCTGGGAAATTGAAGGGAATGTGGGTATCATGCGCCGCACATTTGGCAGGGGGTTGGCGTGAAGCCGGTCCGCCCTGCCTGGCGATGCGGAGGAGTTCCCGCTGATGCCCCTATCACCTGGGCGCAAGCCTGGGTGAACGATTTGAAGGCTGGTGAGGTTTACCAAAAATAAGCTGAACCAGTCCCCGAGAAGCCGGCCACAAGCCGGCTTTTTAATGCCTGGAGAAAAGTACTGCACTTATCAAGCATCAGACTCTTTGGGGAACTTGCCAACCGCCCCAACGAGTACTCAAGCACTCTCTTCCATTCGCAGAACCTCCGCCCTATACGTCGCTAAAACCTCTTTTCAAGAACACGTTGGGTGAACGTGTCGCCACCAACGACACAAAAACATATCGTGTCGCAGAAATCAAAATCCAGCGACACGTAAGGCACGCATGTTTACACTGACGCTACGAAAGGGTGCTCTGATGAGCCCTCCTTGCCTTTAGATGGAAACTTCAAAGACCAGGCCCCCATCCATGACCACATCCCACCTTCCCTGGCAGGCTGACAAGCCCTATAACCAGCTTCCCCCCTTGCCTCCGACCACTGAGCTGGAAACCCGTGCAGTGCTCAAACGTTGCATTGAGGCCCGCACAGCCTTGGCCGAGCTGAAGCAGGCGGCGGAGTTGATCCCAAACCAGACAATGCTGATCAACACCATCCCATTGCTGGAAGCCAAGGACAGTTCGGAGATCGAAAGTATTGTCACCACCACGGACTTGCTTTTTCAGCATGCTCAAAATGGAGATAGCCATGCCGATCCAGCGACCAAGGAAGCACTGCGCTACCGCAGAGCTCTGCAAAAAGGTTATCAATCGTTGGCCGAACGCCCGCTCTCCACAGGTACTGCAGTCGAAATCTGCCGCACGCTGAAGGGCGTGAACATGGATATACGTCGGGTGCCAGGTGTCCAGTTAGCCAATGACCGAACCGGAGAGATTATCTATACACCACCGGAAGGCGAAGATCGCTTGCGTGACATGCTCGCCGACTGGGAGCGTTTCCTGCACAACGAGACCGACCTGGATCCACTGGTACGTATGGCAGTAGGTCACTATCAATTCGAAGCCATTCACCCCTTCACCGACGGCAATGGCCGTACCGGGCGAGTGCTCAACACTCTGTACCTGATCCAGGAAGGCCTGCTGAATCTACCGATTCTCTACCTTAGCCGTTACATCATTGCCCATAGGGCCGATTACTACCGCTTGTTGCTAGACGTCACTCGCGAACAAGCCTGGGAGCCCTGGCTGCTGTACATGCTCAGCGCCGTGGAGGAAACAGCACGCTGGACCTGTGCAAAAATTGCCGCTATCCGCAGCCTGTCCGAGCACACCTCTCAGTTTGTTCGTGAGCAGTTGCCGAAAACCTATTCCCGCGAGCTGGTAGACGTCATTTTCGAACAGCCCTACTGCCGTATCAGCAACGTAGTCGACAAACAGATTGCACAGCGTCAAGCGGCCTCCCGCTACCTCAAAGAGCTAGTCGCCATTGACGTTCTACAAGAGGTGCAGGTTGGAAAGGAAAAGCTCTTCATTCATCCCAAACTGATGCAGCTACTCACTCGCGACAGCAATGACTTCAAGCCATACGCCTGAGGGGACCGCTTTAATCCATGGCGATCGTCTGCCGGGATTTCCGCCCCTGAGCCATGATGATGAGCATTTGGTCAGTAGATCGCTGACCAAATGCATCGCAACCTCAGCGTGGGCTTAGGATCCTCACCTCGGCTGCAAACAATCCAGCGCTCGATCCACCACCACCTTCGACATTTCCACCAAATGCATCACCGCCCGCTGCGAACCATTCAACGGCTCGGTCGACGCCTGGGCGGTCGCCACGGCGCAATGCAACAGCTCGGCAGCATGAGCCAGAGCATCTTCGAAACTCAGTTCGTCATCAACGGTAAACGGGTTGAGTGAAGGCTGCGCATCCGGCGCTTTGAGGTAGCGATCAATCACTCGGCGCGAGGCATCAGTATCGCGGAGTAAGGCTTTGTGGAAGGCGGGTGGATCGGGGGTAACTTTGACCATGGTAGAACTCCTAGCAGTGAGTTGAACCACTAACTTCTCGCGACTAAACGATCAGAAGGTGGCAGCTGTACGCAGGTTAGTCGACCGGCCGCTAGGCACCGGCGCACCCGAAGGTGCCCTGCGCACAGCCACCATAAAGTGCAGGCGATAAATACCTGGCTTTGAGATGGCGCTGTGCGCCTAGCGTTGTCCGGGCGACTAAACCCGATCACCGAATATGCAGTGACGGAACGCAGACTAGTCGCGGGATTTTGCTGGCGCAAGCGCTTGGAATTCTCTAGGAAACGTCCTGCAAATGAAAGGGATGAGTCTTCCTGGCCATTCCCAATCACTGCCACTTCTTGACTCTCCCCTTAAGGTCACACCTCACCCTGAAGCACTTACTTTCAGGACTCCACCGCCATGAGCCAACGCTTCCTGGTCATCCTCGGCCATCCTTCGAGCACCAGCTTCTGCTCTGCCCTCACCGACACCTACATCACCCGTGCCAAAACTGCCGGCCACGAAGTACGCGTTCTGCGCCTGGGCGACCTGACGTTCGACCCCATCCTGCACAACGGCTACAGCCAGGTCCAACCTCTGGAGCCCGACCTGCTCAACGCCCAATCCGACATCCTGTGGGCCAATCACCTGACGTTTGTTTTCCCCATCTGGTGGGGCGGTATCCCGGCGTTGATGAAGGGTTTTATCGACCGGGTTTTCCTGTCCGGTTTCGCCTTCAAATACCGCAAGGGCAAGGCCTTCCCCGAGAAACTCCTGAAGGGCCGAACCGCGCATTTGCTGGTGACCCTGGACACGCCGCCGTGGTATTACAGGTGGTTCTACCGCATGCCTGCGCTGCATCAGATGCGCAAGACGACGCTGGCGTTTTGTGGCGTCCAGCCGATCAAGACGTTGCAGTTCGGACCGGTGCTGGGCTCCACGCCAGCGCAGCGCGAACAATGGCTGAAACAGGCCGGTGCACTCTTTGGGAAAAGGACTTTTCATGTACATCGGCAAAGCCGCGCAGTTGTCGGGCACCACGATCAAGGCGATTCGTCACTATGAGGCGATCGGCCTGTTGCCGCTGCCGCAACGGGAAGGCCGTTATCGGATTTACTCCACGCAAAGTGTCGAGCTGCTGACGTTCATCAAGTGCGCCCAGCAGTTGGGTTTCAAGCTCAAGGAGTTGCAGGCGATTCTGGGTGGGCATCACGATGATGGGCTGCCCTGGGAGCTGGCGGACAAGGCGATCGCCAACAAGAAGCAGGAGTTGGTGCGGCAGATCGAGGCGTTGCAGAGGATGCACGGAGGACTGGTCGAGTTTGAGGCCAGTCTCAAGGATGCTCAGGGCCAATGCACCGCACCACTGAAAACGCCACTGGCGTCAATGAGCTGAATCGCAGTTCTACGTAGTGCCGGGCACCAGCTCGGGACGGAAAAAATCTCCCTCCTCGTAAGCCCAATCTGATTTTCCGGACCACTCGTCCAGCCCCTATTTTGCTGTTGCAGACTCCGACGCCTCCCCTTTGCAGAGACGTCACGGATGACTGCTTCTTCGTCCCACATTGCCCATATCGAACACGAACTGGATGGCTTTCATCACAGCCTGGCGGTGTATCGCCAGCAGGTGGGCGCCTGGTATTCGCAGGCACTGGACAAGGTCAGCCATGGGGCAGATTTGCCGTCGTTGCTGGGGATGGATCGAATCATTCGGGTGGGAGATTCGAGCAAATCGGTGAGCATGACCGATGACAATTTCTCGACGGTGGTGCGCTGTGAGGTCGGCGGCGTACTGGAGATCGAGAGCAAGTTCGAGTCGGTGTATGACGTGCCGCTGGGAGGTATTCCGGTTGAGGTGATTGGGCTGGATGACGGCAGCTCTACCGTCGTCATGCTCGATGAACAGGGGAAAGGCTCTCACCCCTGTGTGGCCGGCAAACGCTATCGGGTGCGGGTGCAGGGTGGGGTTTCACAGGAGCAGGTCGAGGCGCTGTTTTCGTCTTACGACGGCTTGACCGCTGACCTGGAAAGCTGGCTTCGCAAGCAATGGGACGGTTTCAGACCGCATTGGGAAAGGTCCACTTCAAGCGCGATTGGCACTGGCGTGCTGGCAGGAAGTTGGGCAGCAATTACTGGCGTGTGGGACGCCATCAAGCAGGTGCAGGAGATCTTCAAGGATCCGGGCAAGCTGTTTGAAAGCCTGGGAGCCAAAGCCAGCGAGCTGATGGAGCTGGCCCGCACTGCGCCAAAGGTGATGGAACAGGCGATGTTGCTGGCCAGTGATGAGGCGGCGCTGTACCTGATGCTGCGCACGGCGATGATTTGGCTGTCGGCGTTGCCACCAAGTGAGATCGCCGGCAGTACCGCCGAGGCGGTGGCCGGGTTTGTGGTGTCGTTGCTGATCGATTTGTTGGTGGCGGCTTTGCTGACGGTTGTTTTGCCGGCGGCGGGTATCGCCTATTTGAGTTCGCGTGCGCTCAGGTATGGCGCTCGGATTGTTGAGGCGGCCATTCGGTTTGTGAAGGGCGTATTCAGCGTCCTTCAGAGCTTTATGGGGGCAGTGGGACGGTACAAGACAGTAGCGGTTCGGGGCGCCGTTGAGGGGATGAAAAAGGGTGGTGTGCAGATGCGCTGGGGGCCGCGTCAGAACACCGTGGTTCGGGAGAAAGCGCATGTCGACGATGCGCCCTCCTCTGCCAAGAACCCCGGCGGCGATGCGGCCGCTCCCGCAGACAAGACCGCAACCAATGGCTGCCCGGTATCGATGGTTACCGGTGAGGAACTGCTGACGCTTACGGATGGATCATTGGAGGGCGTGCTGCCCTTTGCCTGGACGCGGTTGTATCGCAGCAGTGCGGTGGAAGTGGATTGCGGGTTGGGGTTTGGCTGGAGTCATTCGCTGGCTCAGCGGTTGGTGGTTAGCGGTGAAACGGTGGTCTGGACCGATCACGAAAACCGCAGCACCACCTTTCCCCTGCCCTCTGCTACGCGGCCAGCCATCACCAACAGCCTGGCGGAAGCGGCGATTTATCTGGGCGCTTTGCCTGATGAATTGGTACTGGCTCAGGCGTCCCTTTTCTATCACTTCCGCGACGGTGTGCTGACGTCGATCAGCGACGCGTATGACAACCGGCTGCGCATTTCCCGCGATTATTCCGGACGGATTCAGCGGATTGATAACCACGTCGGCCAAGGATTGCTGCTGCGGTATGACCGCCGACATATCGTTGCCGTCGACTATCAGGTGCAGCGGGAGCTGGACTGGGTTACCGAGCAGAACGTTGTTTCCTACAAGTATGACGACGCTTGGMGGTTGGTTGAGGCGACCAAYGCTGTCGGCGAAAGCGAGCGTTATCGGTACGACGAYCAGCAGGTGATTCTGGAGCGGGAACTGGCCGGTGGGGCGAGTTTTTTCTGGGAGTGGGAACGGTCCGGCAAGGCGGCGCGATGCGTCCGGCATTGGGCCAGCTTTTCCCAGATGGACACGCGGTATGTGTGGGATGACAACGGCACGGTCACTGTGCACAACGCCGATGGCAGCCAGGAAGTCTACGTCCACGACCAGCGCGCACGGCTGGTGCAACGGATTGATCCGGACGGTGCCGAGCACTTCAAATCCTACGATGAAAAAGGCCGGCTGACGGTCGAGCAGGATCCGCTGGGGTCGGTGACGGCGTATCAGTACGACGAAGCCGGTCGGTTGATTGCGCTGTTTCCCGGGGACGATGCACCCACATCCTACGAGCATGACAACGGTTTCGTCCGAGTCGTACGCCGTGGTGACGCGGTCTGGAAATACCAGCGTAACGATCAAGGCGATATCACCCGCAAGACCGATCCGGACGGTAACTACACCGAATACACCTACACCAAACACGGCAAGCTCAGCGGCGTCTGGCACCCGGACAACAGCAGCCAACGCTTTATCTGGAACGAGCGTGGCCAGCTCACCGAAGAGAAATTGCCGAATGGCGGTGTGCGGCGCTATCGCTATGACGACCTTGGGCGGCAGGTAGCCTGCGAGGATGAGCACGGTGCGCTGACCCAGTATCAGTGGGACGCCGTAGGTCGTTTGCTGAAGGTGATTCAGCCGGGCGGTGCCACTCGCGAATTCAGCTACAACCCGTACGGAAAAATCACCGCCGAGCGCGACGAACTGGGCCGCGTCACCCGCTACGAATATGCGGACGGCCTACACCTGATCAGCCGCCGCATCAACCCCGACGGCACACAGCTCAAATACCGTTACGACAATGCCCGGTTGTTACTGACCGAGATTGAAAACGAAGTCGGCGAAACCTATCGGCTCGACTACCACGCCAATGGATTGATCCAGCAGGAAACCGGCTTTGATGGGCGCCGCACGGCTTACGTTTACGACCTCGCCGGCCATCTGCTGGAAAAGACCGAATACGGTGACGATGGCAGCCAGCTGGTTACCGGTTATCAGCGAGACAGCGCCGGTCGCCTGGTAAGAAAAACCCTGCCCGACCGCAGCATGGTCGATTACACCTACGATCGCCTCGGCAATCTCCTCAGCGTCGACGACGGTAATTGGCCGCTCCACTACGAATACGACGTGCAAAACCGCCTCACCGCCGAACATCAAGAGTCGATTACACCTACGATCGCCTCGGCAATCTCCTCAGCGTCGACGACGGTAATTGGCCGCTCCACTACGAATACGACGTGCAAAACCGCCTCACCGCCGAACATCAAGGCTGGGGCACCTTGCGCTACCGCTACGATGAATGCGGGCAACTCAACTACCTGCGACTGCCCGACAACAACCGCCTCGCCTTCTACCACGACAAAGGCGGCGACCTCGCCACCGTCGAACTGAATGGCAACCCGCTCACCTCACACCTGTTCAAATCCGGCCGCGAACAACAGCGCCAGCAAGGCCAGCTCCTCAGTCACTACCACTACGACGACCAGGGCCGCCTACACGCCCATGCCATCACCCAGCAGGAACAACGTCACCAGCGCCGCCAATACGACTACGACCAGCGCGGCAACCTGACCCGCATCCTCGACACCCGCAAAGGCCAGCACGACTACCACTACGACCCACTCGACCGCCTGACCCGCGCCAACCACTCGCACGACCTGCAGGAACGCTTCGCCCACGACCCGGCGGGCAACCTGCTAATGCAGGACCGCGTCGGGCCGAGCGTGATCAAAGGCAACCGCCTGCTGATGCAAGGCGATCGTCATTACGACTACGACGCCTTCGGCAACCTCCTGCGCGAACGCCGGGGCCGTGCCCAGCAGTTGGTCACCGAATACCGCTACGACTGTCAGCACCGCCTGATCAGCGTCACCCAACCCGACGGCAGCCAGGCCAGCTATCGCTATGACCCGTTTGGACGGCGCATCGCCAAAACGATAAACGGCCAAACCACTGAGTTTTTCTGGCAAGGCGACATCCTGATTGCCGAGCACAGCGCTGATCATCACCAAAGCTATATCTACGAACCCAACAGCTTTCGCCCGTTAGCACTGCTGAAAGGCTACGGCCCGGAAGCAGCAGAACCCTTCCACTACCAACTCGACCACCTCGGCACGCCACAAGAACTCACCGCCCCCGACGGCGAAATCGTCTGGTCCGCCCACTACCGCGCCTACGGCCAAATCGCGAAGCTGGACGTCAACACCGTCACCAACCCGCTGCGCTTCCAGGGCCAATACTTCGACCCGGAAAGCGGACTGCACTACAACCGCCATCGCTACTACAATCCGGACGTTGGTCGGTATCTGACGCCTGATCCGGTGAAACTGGCGGGTGGGTTAAACGGATACCAGTACGTTCCCAACCCGACGGGGTGGGTGGATCCGCTGGGGCTAAGTACCTGCCCAGGTGGGGATGGGTGCAAACCGGACGCAGGGTTCGGCAATCCAGCAAGCAGTGCAAGCGTCAATCACGGTGCCCCACCTTCGCCAACCGCAGCCGTAAAAAAAGAACAAACTGTCAGGGTTAGGCACTACACGAACAGATACGGATTAACCGGGATAGAACAAGCAGGAGAGATTATCGCCCGCGATAGAAATCGCGTGTACTTGGAACCAGCACGAAATAAGGTCCTAAGTGCTGCCGATGTCCATGACCGCTATCAGGTTGACTTGAGTCGAGGACGAGACTATGTAGAAACAGATGTTCCGAAGCACATGCTGGAGTGGCTGAAAAATCCGCGCTACGGTTCCTTGGAGCTAACTGTCGAAGGCAACCTAAAATTAATCAACCCTAAATTTGTGAAGAGAAAGTAACATGCTGAAACAGAACGAAGAAATAACCTTATCTGGAGAAAATGCTTTAGAAGCGCTAAGAGAGATTGAGTTCATGCTAGTTTCATTACGCAAAATGGGGACACATTATATCGGAAAACCACAAGCCGAATATCAACATGCCACTACCGAATTTATAGACAACTTCAGAATCACTGGTCGACTGGCAAAGGTTCGAAGACTAATCTGCGAAGGCTTTGATACTACTTTGGGAGAAGACGACATGGACGACTTGGAGCGTCATATGCAGGGCCTGGAATTCTGGAAGCCGACCGATTGAAACCAAAGACACAAGTTACAGAGCTATTTACTCGTGAAGCAGGCTTCACTTAGCGAAAAATACTCAGGAGCTTAAATATGGCGAACTTTCCAGTTTCAGATGGCGGGATTGAAAAAATTACTTGCAATAGAAGTAACCTAATGATGGAGTTTGTTGGCTGACAGGAACAACTATGACTTATAAACCTTCATGATTTAATCGCATTTCAGAGTATCGGAGCGGTGGGCTCCGACGTATCGGAAATGTATGAAGCTACTAGTAGTGACCTTGCCAGCGAGGCAAAATCAAGAGATGAACACGAGATAGGAAATAGCTATTGCTTCTCCTCAAGCAGAGGAAATGAGATTGTGCTAACAGTTATAGCTGGAAGTTACAGCACAGAAAGACAACAGACGACAGTGACAAAATAAAAAATAGCTCAAAGCGACAAACCTATTTACGACAAACCTCATACCGCAGCCACTGGAGCCAATAGTCGAGACTTAGACAATTTAGCCACCCAAACATTGAGATGGGCCTGGATGAAATTTTCTGCTGGGGCGAAAACATTAAACCTTCAGCCAAAAACATTGATATTTTTTATACAGTGAACTGCAAAACACATTTAACAGCAGAATTGATAGCAATTGATGAAGACAATGCGCAGCTATAAGTTTCAACGAATACATCGTCCTTATCGAGTTAGACAGTGTACCCAAAGAAAAACCAAGCAATGCCGATTTGATAATAACTCAAATTCACTTCTATTCAACGAGGCTTTAAGTGAAGTCCGACGATAGCCTACACCCTCAAAAACAACTAGCGATCGTGGTCCGCACGTCAATACCGAAGTTATTACAAAAACTTAAAGCAACTCTAACCACTAATCACAACTCACACACATATTTCAAGAGATAATGAATGAACACAGTATTTACATGTGAGGACGGTATCTTTCCTTGGGATCAGGTTGTCCACAGCGACGACAAGGACTTCCTAACAGTCACCTTACTCAATCACGATCTCATAGACGCATGGCCATCTTGGTGTTCGCTTGAGCTGTCACTAAAGGAGATTTGGCCAGCAGTAGTTAAATGGGGTACTCATGGAATAAAGCCGTACAGCAAGACTCAGGAATATCTAGCATTAAAAGAATTCGCAAAAAATGCCGGACCTGAAGACGTTTTTAAAAAAAATGAAATAACGGAAGTATATTCCTACATAAGGCACCTCAACACACCCGCTACGGAAATAGACCCATCAACTCTGGGCGGCACTATGAGCGCAGTACAGCTTATGACACAAAATAATAAAACAGCTGCTCTCTGGAAAAGATTAAGCGCTCTTGATTACATATCAAACACAAATGACTTCAGGTTAATACTAGCCGACCGCTCAATTTTATCCATCCGATTCTTTGACGGAGAGACTTACGGGGCCATTCAGTTAATATGTCATTCAGAACATAAAAAACTCATCCTATCCAAAATAAACGAAATAGAAATAAAAGAAATAACAACAAACGACATTTATGATTATCTGCAGAGCCCTTCATAACTGGAAACTTTATTAAACAAAAACCATACACCTGCGTCTAAGAATCACGGAGCAAACAATGTTAGAGTAAAACAAAAACATAGCACTAACTGAAAATGGAAGCATTGAAGGTACTGTCATAAATTGAGTTCATACTTATTTCTTTGCGCAACATGGGTAGTTTCTATGCGGATAAGCCTTGGGCTCTAGAAGAATACCGAAAAGAAACGACCAAGGCGCACACTTCAACCTACGACCCATAGAAAAACCAAGGAACGGCAAAGTACCCGGCGCGAAGGAACACTACTCTTTCAAGGAGGAAAAATGAAATATTGGAATGAACTAGATGAAAGCATATTTTTCGGTAAGCTTTTTAGCCACCCGATCGAAATTGGCCGAATTTCTCTTTTTTCATTACAAATAGAGAATGATCAGTCCTCGCTAGGCCTGGGATTTGACATACCGGAATTCCCAGACAACTTACCAGGAAAATGGCAAAACAAAGGATTCAACACTTGCAGACTCGGGCTTACCTGCTCTAACGTCAGCGATTTAAAAATCACGAACATTCCAACCAAAGAAATTTTCTCCGTAACTATAGCGAAAGAAAATGGACTTCTTATATTCCAGGCTGCCTCAAAAAAACCCATAATTGAATTCAAAGCACAATTCATATCTCTCTGCGGCCCTTCAGTTTACATAAATGGCCAAGAGGGTGATGGGGTTTTTATTTAACCCCCAGACACACCTAAGGAGGAGGACTAAACTTATATAAAATCAAGCACAGCTACCGAGATTCCTAGCCAGTTTGTACCACTCCTCACTGAAGAAAAATGTGATCATAAAAATAACTAATATTTATTCGGAAGACCAAATTTTGCAGGTGAGCTTCCACTCTGTTTTCGGTAACGGAATAGCTGAATGGTTCGGAAGTCCGCCAGAGATTGGTCAAAAATATAACGTTGAGGTAACTTTTGATGAACTTTTCTTCTGGGGAGAAAATATCGAACCTTCATCCAACAACATTGAACTCTTTTATACAGAAAGCGGCAAAACACACTTAACAGCAAAGTTAATCTCAATCGATGACGACAGATGCGCAGCAATATGCATTAATGGATCCATGATTTTTTTAGAGCTGGACAGGACGCCCGAAAAAAAACCAAGTCACATCAACTTAACAACAACCCAAATTTGCTTCTTTCCAGCAAGCCTTTAACAAGCAAAAAAAAAAACACATAAAGAAAAAACCTATTTACTCAGGCTTTAACTGATCAATACCAACTAACAATCCTCATCATCAGGCAAGCAAATGGGCAGAACGCAAAGCGAATATAATGAAGCCACTCACTTCAAAAAGGAATCGCATAAGTGAAGCTAATATCCGTACCCTTGAGCCAAGAAGCATTGGAGCTTTTGGACGTGGATGCATGCCCTAAAAACAAGCTAGAACAGCTCTACATGAGCGAAACCGAATACCGACAATTAACAAGCTCAGGAATCATCGACAATATAAACTTAAAGCTTGGAAAAATTATTGACGACTATGAGGACGAGAAAATACAAGGAACTAACGAAATAGAAAACACCCTCTCCATCCTAAAGAGCTCAACAATCCCGGAAAATCCTGAGTTATTAATAAAGTTAATAAAGCTCACAAATACGGCTTTGAAAAATAATACCGGGATATTCTTCTTCTTCTGACTCCCTCCGCCCTGATGAACAGCAAGCTTTTCAGGAGCAGCAACGTACGCGCTTCTCCCACCACATCGCCATTAGCCGAGCATCCACCACACCCAACGCAATCGTATCCGTCCCATCAACGACGAATACGACCTTTACCCCATCACTGGCGGCGCTTTCCCTCCATCGCAGGGGCAACCCAACAATCTCTCCGCGCATCTCCACAAAGTGTTTCCACTGGCCCAGCTCCCGCAATTGAGCTACAAGGAGATTACCGCCCGTCTGAATATTGCTCTCCAAGCAAATGGAACAACATTCAAACAACGCCCCACCGCTCCACAACCCCGCAAGCCACCGAGTCCCGATGAACGATCAGCCAACCCCTTCGCCGTCCGAACGTGACCAGCAAGCCCTGGACTGGTTTACCCGCCTGCGTGGGGAAAACGTGACGTTTCAGGAGCTCAATACGTTTGCGCAGTGGCGCGAAGACCCGCTGAATGCCCACGCCTACCAAAACGCGGAAACGCTTTGGCAGTTGCTGGATCGCCCCTCCCGAGCAGCACACAAACCAGATCGCCGTCAGCCGATTTCCCGACGCCAGACCTACGCCACCGCTGCCTGCCTGATACTCGCCGCCAGCGCGATATGGCTGGGCACCCCGCCGATCAGCAGTTGGGGCAGTGACTACACCACCCGCATCGGGCAACAACAGGACATCACCCTGGCCGACGGTTCACACCTGCATCTGGACAGCGACAGCGCGTTCGATATCGACCTCACCTCCGATGAACGCCGGGTAAATCTGCGAAGAGGCCGTGTGTATCTGCAAGTCAGCCACGACAGTCGACCCTTTATTGTGCAAGCCGGCGGCACTCGGATTCGGGCGTTGGGCACCGAGTTTTCCGTCGCGCATAACGACAAGTCGGACGAGGTCATTCTGCTGCTTGGCAGGGTTGAAGTGGCCGCCGCCGGACAACATCAAGTGCTGCAGCCGGGCGAACAGTTGCGCGTGGTGAGCGGGCATGTTCAAGCCCCCCAAGCCGTCGACGCCGAACGCCTGCTGGCCTGGCGAGACGGCCAGCTACGTGTGCGGGACGCACCATTGCGCGAGGTGCTTGAGGAGTTGGTGCGCTATCAAGGCGGCCATGTGATCTGGCTCGACGATAAAGTCGGGCAACGCACCATCAACGCCAGCTTCAACCTGAATCAAGTCGACAGTGCCTTGGACGCCCTGATCAGCAGCCAGCACCTGCGCACCACTGCCCTCACCCACCGGGTGTTGATCGTGCGCGGCTGACTGGACGATGAGCCGAATAGCTTGCACAATCGGCTCACCGAATGAGCCGAATAAGCCTTCTATTCGGCTCACCCACCGAGCACACCGCCATGGATCACCCGAACTGGATCTGGCAACAACCTGACTGGCCGCACTTCCACTGGCAACCGGAGCGCCTCGCACCAGTGTTGCGCGAGTGCACGCAGGCGCAAGGAAAGTTGCTGGGCATGCTCGGTTCGGTCAGCCAGGCGCAGAGTTCGGAGAATGAACTGGATGCCTTGCTGCAAAATATCCTGACGTCCTCGGCAATCGAGGGTGAGCAACTCAACGTCGGCTCGGTACGATCTTCCCTGGCCCGCCGCCTGGGCCTTGAGCAATTGCAGGATGGCTCGGTGAGCCGGCGCAGCGAGGGCCTGGCGGACTTGATGGTGGACGCCACACAACAGTTTGCTCAGCCGTTTACCCTAACCCGTCTATTTAACTGGCATCGATGGTTGTTTCCCGCCGAGGAAGCCCGCTTTTCCACGCACGCCTTGAACGTAGGCGCGCTAAGGGGCGATGAGCCGATGCAGGTTGTGTCGGGACGACTGGACCGACCCACTGTGCATTTCGAGGCGCCACCTCGCCAAGGGCTGGCACAGTCGCTGGAAGATTTCATCGAATGGTTTGAAGCCAGCCGGAATCATGCGGCCCTCGACCCATTGCTGCGCGCAGGCCTCGCGCATTTCTGGTTCGTCACCCTGCATCCCTTCGATGATGGTAACGGTCGTCTGACGCGGGCGATTACTGACCTCGCGCTCGCCCAGGCCGAGAACCAGGCGATCCGCTTCTACGCGATGTCGGCGAGCATCCTTGAAGACCGGGCGGGCTATTACCGCGCACTGGAAACCAGTCAAAAAGCCACGCTGGATGTCACCGGTTGGCTTGAGTGGTTCCTGCAAACCCTGCTTCGTAGCCTGCAGCAGGCCATGGCGCGGATTGACCGGGTGCTGGGCAAAAGTCGCTTCTGGCAACGGCATCGGGACCACGCACTCAGCGCTGAACAGACCAAAGTCTTGAATCGCCTGCTCGACGGCGGCGACAAGGGCTTTGAGCACGGGATCAGCGCCGCCCAGTATCAGGCCGTGGCCAAAGTGTCCAAGGCCACGGCGACTCGACATCTGGCCGATCTTCTGGAAAAAAACTGCCTGGTTCGGTTACCCGGCGGCGGCCGTAGTACCCGTTACCAAATCAACACCCAAGGTGACTGATTTACAAGGCAATCCCGCCCACTCATTTGCCCCAATCCCCCATGTCTGCTAGTGTCGCGCCGGTTTACCGTCTACCGGATTAGCCGCCATGGCCCGCAAAAAAGTTGCACTCGATTTCGAACAATCCCTCGCCGACCTGCAAGCTCTGGTCGAGCGTATGGAGAACGGCGAGTTGTCGCTGGAAGACTCGTTGACCGCATTCGAGCAAGGCATCGGCCTGACCCGCGACTGCCAGAGCGCCCTGGCGCAGGCGGAGCAGAAGGTCCAGGTGTTGCTGGAACGCGACGGGGAGCTGGCCGAAGAACCTTTCGATGCGGAACAGCCTGAATGATCGACGCTTATCAGGCCGGCAGCCAGGCCCGGGTCAATGCTGCGCTGGAACCGCTGTTTGTTGCGCCTACCCCTGAATTGGCCCGCCTGTATGAGGCCATGCGCTATAGCGTGATGAACGGCGGCAAGCGCGTGCGCCCGTTGCTCGCCTACGCGGCCTGCGAGGCACTTGGCGCCCAGGCGGAGGAAGCCAACGGCGCCGCCTGTGCGGTGGAGTTGATTCACGCTTATTCCCTGGTGCACGACGATTTGCCGGCGATGGACGACGACGATCTGCGTCGCGGCCAGCCCACCACCCATAAAGCCTTCGATGAAGCCTGCGCGATTCTCGCCGGTGACGGCCTGCAAAGCCTGGCGTTCAGCGCTCTGCTGGACCCGCGCCTGAGCAGCGTCAACGCCGAGATCCGCCTGCGCATGGTCACCGCGCTCGCCTTGGCGGCAGGCCCGGCCGGGATGGTCGGCGGCCAGGCGATTGACTTGGGTTCGGTCGGCTTGAAGCTCGATCAGCAAGCCCTGGAATACATGCACCGCCACAAGACCGGCGCGCTGATCGAGGCCGCCGTGCACCTCGGCGCCCTCGCCAGTGGCCGTGCCGAAGCGGCGCAACTGGCGGCCTTGCAGACCTACGCGCGGGCCATCGGCCTGGCGTTCCAGGTGCAGGACGATATTCTCGACGTTGAAAGCGATACCGCGACCCTCGGCAAACGCCAGGGTGCCGATATCGCACGTGACAAACCGACTTATCCTTCGCTGCTCGGCCTGGAAGCCGCCAAGGCCTACGCCCTGGAGCTGCGGGACCAGGCACTCGATGCCCTGCGACCTTTCGACGCGGCTGCCGAGCCACTGCGTGACCTGGCGCGGTATATCGTCGAACGTCGCCACTGACAGCACCGGCCTTTTCCACCGCATATCAGCCAAGTTCGGCGCTCTGCGTGGGCAGTTTGCGATGCTTGAGGTAAACTGCCGCCTCTTCTATACCTATAACGATTCGCCTGATGCCCACGACGTTCCAAGAGATTCCCCGCAAGCGCCCGGCCACGCCCCTGCTGGACCGTGCCAACACGCCAGCCGGCCTGCGCCGCCTGGGTGAAGCCGAGCTGGAAACCCTGGCCGATGAGTTGCGCCTGGAATTGCTCTACACGGTCGGCCAGACCGGTGGGCATTTCGGTGCCGGCCTGGGCGTCATCGAGCTGACCATTGCGCTGCATTACGTGTTCGACACCCCGGACGACCGGCTGGTGTGGGACGTGGGTCATCAGGCCTATCCGCACAAGATCCTCACCGGACGCCGCGAGCGCATGGCTACCCTGCGCCAGAAGGACGGCATCGCCGCCTTCCCGCGTCGCTCCGAGAGCGAGTACGACACCTTTGGCGTCGGCCACTCCAGCACCTCCATCAGCGCAGCGCTGGGCATGGCCATTGCCGCCCGCCTGCAGAACAGCGATCGCAAGGCGATTGCGGTGATCGGTGATGGCGCGTTGACCGCCGGCATGGCCTTCGAGGCGCTGAACCATGCGCCGGAAGTGGACGCCAACATGCTGGTGATCCTCAACGACAACGACATGTCGATCTCGCGCAATGTCGGTGGCCTGTCGAATTACCTGGCAAAAATCCTCTCCAGCCGCACTTACGCCAGCATGCGTGAAGGCAGCAAGAAGGTGCTCTCGCGTCTGCCTGGCGCGTGGGAAATTGCCCGTCGTACCGAAGAATATGCCAAGGGCATGCTGGTTCCCGGCACCCTGTTCGAAGAGCTGGGCTGGAACTACATCGGCCCGATCGACGGCCACGACTTGCCGACCCTGATCGCCACCCTGCGCAACATGCGTGACCTCAAGGGCCCGCAGTTCCTGCACATCGTCACCAAGAAAGGCAAAGGCTTCGCCCCGGCGGAAGTCGACCCGATTGGTTACCACGCGATCACCAAGCTTGAGCCGCTGAATGCCCCGGCCGCCGCGCCGAAGAAGCCCAGCGGGCCGAAGTATTCCGGTGTGTTTGGCGAATGGCTGTGCGACATGGCCGCCGCCGACCCGCGCCTGGTGGGCATCACCCCGGCGATGAAGGAAGGTTCCGACCTGGTGGCGTTCAGCGAGCGTTTCCCGCTGCGCTATTTCGACGTAGCCATCGCAGAACAGCACGCGGTGACCTTCGCCGCCGGTATGGCCTGTGAAGGCGCCAAGCCGGTGGTAGCGATCTATTCCACGTTCCTGCAACGCGGCTATGACCAATTGATTCATGACGTCGCGGTGCAAAACCTCGACGTGTTGTTCGCCATCGACCGTGCCGGCCTGGTGGGCGAAGACGGCCCGACCCACGCCGGCAGCTTCGACCTGTCGTACTTGCGTTGCATCCCCGGCATGCTGGTGATGACCCCGAGTGACGAGAACGAACTGCGCAAGATGCTCAGCACCGGCCACCTGTACAACGGCCCGGCGGCTGTGCGTTACCCGCGCGGCAACGGCCCGAATGCGGTGATCGAGAAAGACCTTGAGCCTATCGAAATCGGCAAGGGCATTGTCCGTCGCCAGGGCAGCGGCGTTGCCTTGCTGGTGTTCGGCGTGCAACTGGCCGAAGCCTTGAAAGTGGCCGAGAAGATCGACGCCACCGTGGTGGACATGCGTTTCGTCAAACCGCTGGACGAAGCCCTGGTGCGCGAGATCGCTGGCAGTCATGAGCTGCTGGTGACCGTCGAAGAAAACGCCATCATGGGCGGTGCCGGTGCGGCAGTCAGTGAGTTCCTGGCGCGGGAGAACATCCTCAAGTCGGTGCTGCACCTGGGCTTGCCGGATGTGTATGTCGAGCATGCCAAGCCTGCGCAGATGCTGGCCGAATGCGGGCTGGATGAAGCGGGGATTGAAGCTTCGGTTCGTCAGCGCATGGCACTCTTGAACCTGTAAACAACAATCAAATGTGGGAGCTGGCTTGCCTGCGATAGCATCACCTCGGTGTTACTGACAAACCGAGGTGCCTGCATCGCAGGCAAGCCAGCTCCCACATTGGTTTTGTATTGCCTTAACGCTACGGACAGCCCATGAATCGCCTGCGCTTTGCCCTGCCCCTTCTTCTGCTCCCCGCCACCGACCTGCTCGCCGACAGCTTCGAACGCGACGACGCCCTGAAGCTGCCCGACGTGGTGATCAGCGCCAACCGCCAGGTCCAGGCACGCAACGACAGCAGTGCCGCAAACACCGTCTTCACCCGCGATGACATCGACCGCCTGCAACCCACCAGCGTGAGCGATCTGCTCAGCCGCGTGCCCGGTGTGCAGGTGGCGCAAAGCGGAGGGCGCGGCAGCCAGACGAACGTCTACATCCGCGGCACTTCGACCGCCCAGAGTCTGGTGCTGGTGGACGGCCAGCGCATCAGCAGTTCCACCAGCGGCACCAGCAACCTGCAATACCTGAATATCCAGCAGGTTGAGCGCGTGGAAGTGCTGCGCGGTTCGCGCTCGGTGATCTACGGCAGCGATGCCATTGGCGGGGTGATCCAGATCTTCACCCGGCGCAATACCGAGCCTGGCGTACAACCCCGGCTGCATGTGGGATTCGGCAGCAACCAGACGTGGGAACGCAGCCTCGGCCTGTCCGGCGGCGACGAACAAACCCGCTTCAACCTGGGCGCCAGCCTGGATGACACGGCCGGGATCGATCGCACGCACACCTCTTACCCCAGCGACCGTGACCATGATGCCTATCGCAATCAGGCCATCAGTTTCAGCCTGAGCCATGCCTTCAACGATGACCTCGAAGCAGGCGTGAACGTGCTGGATAACCGCGGCAAAAGCGAATTCGATAGCCCGTTCGGCCGCTTTGATACGACAACCTACCAAAGCTTCCAGCAGCAGCCCTACACCGACTTCACCGTGAGCAGCGTCAGCAGCTATATCGACGCCCGTATCAATGACGTGTGGAAGTCTCGGCTGGAAGCAGGCCACAGCGAAAACCGCGAAAAGACCCTGGACAAGCTCAGCACCGAACGCAGCGTGTTCAACACCTACCGCAATTCGCTGAACTGGCAGAACGACCTGACGCTGAACGACCAGAACAGCCTGATCCTGGGTGGCGACTGGTACGAGGACCAGGTCAACAGCAGCGCCCACCTGAATGAAGACAGTCGCTGGAACCGCGCTGCGTTTATCCAGCACCGCTTCCAGGCGCAATCCTTCTCCACCGAACTGGGCCTGCGCCGCGACGATAACCAGCAATTTGGCGGCCACAACAGTTGGAGCGGCACGTTTACACTGCCGCTGAACCCGGACAATGACCTGTTGCTGAGCTACAGCGAGGGCTTCCGGGCCCCGACGTTCAACGACCTTTACTACCCGGACGACAGCTACGGGATAAACAGCAACCCGAACCTGAAACCCGAAACCTCGAAAAGCTACGAAGTGCAGTGGCGCAGCCAGCTCAGCGACACCAGCCGACTCGAAGCCTCGCTGTACCGCACCGACATTCAGGACGCGATCGTGTTCGCCAGCGGCGGCCCGCAAAACGTCAGCTCAGCACGCATCAACGGCTTCGAAGCGGCGCTCAGGCAAGAGCTGTTCGGTTGGCAAAGCAGCCTGGGCATCGCCCTGATCGACCCACGGGACCGCGACACCGGGCGCACATTGGCGCGTCGAGCAAGGCGCACCGTGAGCCTGGACCTGGATCGCCAATTCGACCGGTTCAGCGTCGGCGCCAGTTGGCAGGCGGTGAGCAGCAGCTACGACGATCCGGCGAACCAGCAACGCCTGGGCGGATATGGCTTGCTCGGTCTACGGAGCAGTTGGGCGGTGAATCACGAAATCACCCTGGAAATGAAGCTCGACAACCTGCTGAACAAGGGCTACAGCCGGGCGCTGTATCAGTATCAAGGCCAGCAATATGGCTATCGGGAAGAAGGCCGTGCGTTGATGTTCGGGGTGACCTGGACGCCAGAACTCTAAGTCGTCTGCACCGGCCTCATCGCGGGCAAGCCCGGCTCCCACATTTGACCGCGTCGCATGAATGAACGCGGTCACATGTGGGAGCTGGCTTGCCTGCGATAGCGGTCTCACAGCCCCGGTGCAATCACCTGACACAACCGCGCCACCGCCTCCAGCATCTGCCCGCTGGGCCGTTCCAGGCCCTTGTCGGGCACCCGCAGCAAGTGCCCGGCAGCCACTGCTGCCACTTGGGGCCAGGCCTTCCAGGCATCCAGCTGTGCTTGATCGCCCGCCAGAATCACCTCGGGATTGCGCTGCAACACGGACTCGATGCTGACCTGCGGCGCCGGCAGCTTGAGATCATCGAACACATTGCGCGCCCCGCACACACCCAACGCATCGCTGATGATCTGCCCGCCGCCCACGGTGTACAGCGGCTGGTTCCACACCTGATAAAACACTCGCAACGGCTCGGCCCGGTGATAGCGCGAGCGCAACTCGGCCAAGCGCTGACGCAACTGCGCGGCCAGTTGCCGGCCGGCGTCAGCCCGCCCGAGTTGCCGGGCAATGGTTTCG
Source organism: Pseudomonas sp. 1912-s (assembly GCF_029269205.1). Lineage (NCBI taxonomy): Bacteria > Pseudomonadati > Pseudomonadota > Gammaproteobacteria > Pseudomonadales > Pseudomonadaceae > Pseudomonas > Pseudomonas sp. 1912-s. The sequence continues at coordinate 89,776 of NZ_JARIXR010000026.1, forward strand.
ACTTGTGAAGTGAGTTGTTCGAGGCTGTGGGGTTCGGCGACAAACACCGGGATGTTCAGGCGTTGAAGCTGTTCACGCTGGGCCGGGCCGACGCTGCCGGGCCACAGCAGGATCAAATCCGGCTTGAGGCTGAGCAGGCGCTCCATGTCCAACTGCCCGTAATTCCCAACCGACGGCACCTTCGCCAACGCCTGTGGCCGCTCGCCGCCATCCAGTACGCCCACCAGCAAATCGGCGGCACCCAGTTCCACGACGATTTCAGACAACGACGGTGCAAGGCTCACAACCCGCTCAACCGCCACAGCCTGGGCCGCGACCACCAGCAGCCACACCGCCAGCCAGGCGCGCATCAACCCAACTGACGCGGGATGCGATAGAGGTAGAACAGCACCAGGGTCGACAGCGCCAGCAGAAACAGCGGCACCGCCTCCAGCCCGACAAACACCGCCAGCGCGCCGACCCAGGCCGGCAGCGCGGCCACCAGCAACGCCACGCGGCGACGGGCCGCGAGGGTGATCCAGGCAGCCGGTTCTTCGGGGGTGTCGAGGGCTTTTTCGGTGGCGATCAGCGCGTGTTTATAGCCATGGAAGTAACGCAGGCTGACAAACATCGAGGCCACGCCGGCAATAAAAAACGGCATCGCCAGCACCGGCAGCAAGGGCTCGGCCTTGCCAAACACCAGGTTGATCACAAACAACGGCGCCAGCGCCAACGCCAGGTATTGCCACCAGTTAAACGACAGTCGCCGCTTGACCTGGCCGCGCGTCACGCCCGGTCGGCCTCGCCCTGGTGCTCGTTGCCCATCATGTGGTCGAGCTTGCTGGCCTTGGTGGCCAGGTAGAGTTTGTTGTGCGGGTTGTGGCCGGTATGCAGCGGCACGCGCTCGGCAACGGTGATACCCATGTCGGTCAAGGCTTTGACCTTGCGTGGGTTGTTGGTCATCAGGCGCAGGGATTTGACCCCCAGGTGCTGAAGCATCGGCAGGCAGATCGCGTAGTCGCGCTGGTCGGCAGCGAAACCCAGGCGCTCGTTGGCTTCGACGGTGTCGGCCCCGCCATCTTGCAGCTCATAAGCGCGGATCTTGTTCAGCAGGCCAATGCCACGGCCTTCCTGACGCAGGTACAACAACACGCCACGGCCTTCGCGGGCGATAGCCTGCAAGGCGGCTTCCAGTTGCGAACCGCAGTCACAGCGCTGGCTGAACAGGGCATCGCCGGTCAGGCATTCGGAGTGCACGCGGCCGAGGACCGGGGCGCCGTCGGCCACATCACCGAGGCTCAGAACAACGTGTTCGCGTCCGGTGGCTTCTTCAAGAAAGCCATTCATGGTGAACGTGGCAAAAGGGGTTGGCAGCTTGGAAGCGGCAACGAAAACGACGGGCACCGTGTGCTCCTGATTTCAGATTTCACAGGGGATAGATTGTAACAGCAGGTTCCTACAGACGCTTAAGCTGAATTGTCGCTGATAAAGATCAATAGGTTCGATTGGCCTTCAGCTTGGTTCTATGCCTTTCAGAAATGTTGATAGCCACGAATGGCTGGCGTGATGTCCTGGCCAGACGCATCCAGCAGGGTAACGCCCTGCCCCGCCTCGACCCGGCCGATCACATGCACTGGCACACCGGCAGCCAACAACGGCGCCAGTTCGGCAGGCGGCAAGGTGAACGCCAGTACGTAGTCGTCCCCCCCGCTCAACGCGGCCACCCGGGCATCCGCCTCGCCGACGAACGCCAGCAAGGCGGCCGACAACGGCAGTTTTTGCTGTTCGATCAACAAGCTGACAGCCGACGCCTTGGCGATATGCCCGCAATCGGCCAAAAGGCCGTCGGAAATATCCATCGCAGACGTGGCCTTGCCCCGCAGCGCCAAGCCCAGCGCCAACTGCGGTTGCGGCGACCAGTAATGGGCCAGCAGTGGCTCGGCGATAGCCGCCTCTGCCGTGCGCTGCCCCAGTACCAGCGGCAATGCGCCCGCTGCGTTACCCAGTTCACCGCCCACACACAGCACGTCGCCAGGCTGCGCGCCGCTGCGGGTCAAGGCCTGGCCCGCCGGCACCCGGCCAAACACGGTCATGGTCAGGCTCAGGGGCCCACGGGTGGTGTCGCCGCCTACCAGGACCACACCGCAACCCTGGGCCATGGCGTTCAAACCCTGGGCATAGCGTTGCAGCCAATCGGCATCAACCGTCGGGGTGGTCAGGGCAAGGGTAAACGCGAGGGGGTTGGCGCCCATGGCTGCCAGATCGCTGACTGCCACGGCCAGCGAGCGCTGGCCGAGCAGAAACGGATCGCAGGGGTCGGCAAAGTGCACGCCGGCCACCAGGGTATCGGTAGAAATCGCCAACTGTTCCCCGGGAGGAACCGCGAGCAAGGCGCAATCGTCGCCAATCCCCAGTGCAATACCTTCGCCGCCCTGCGCACAGGCCGCGGCGGCGAAGTAGTTGCGGATCAGCTCAAACTCGCCCATTGCGTCAGCAAGCGCCGGTTAGCGCTTGTACGCCTTCACTTCGGCTTCACGCAGGCGCGGGGCCAGCTTGTCGAGCACGCCGTTGACGAACTTGTGACCGTCGGTGGAACCGTAGACTTTCGCCAGTTCGATCCCTTCGTTGATCACCACGCGGTACGGTACGTCGACGCGCTTGAGCAACTCCCAGGTGGACAGGCGCAGTACGGCCAGTTCAACCGGGTCCAGCTCTTCGATCGCCAGGTCCAGGCACGGCGTCAGTGCAGCGTCGATCTCTGGCAGGTTGGCCGGAACGCCGTGCAGGATGTCGTGGAAGTAGCTGGCATCGGCCATGCTGAAATCGTTGTCGACGCGAAACTGCGCCTCGATTTCGTTCAGCGAGGTTTTGGCCATGTGGCGCTGGTACAGCGCCTGGGTCGCGAGCTGGCGGGCCGCACGACGCTTTTCGCTTTTCGATGGCTTACCGGCGTCTGCTGGGCGCGGGTCCTGGGGGTTGAACTGATCGCTGTCGTCGCTAATCACTTGGCCTCCAACTGTGCCAGCAGGCTGACCATTTCCAGGGCGGACAGGGCAGCTTCAGCACCTTTGTTACCGGCCTTGGTGCCGGAACGTTCGATGGCTTGCTCGATGGAATCAACGGTCAGCACGCCAAAGGCCACCGGCACGCCGAACTCCATGGACACCTGGGCCAGGCCCTTGGTGCATTCGCCAGCCACGTATTCGAAGTGCGGAGTACCGCCACGAATGACCGCGCCCAGCGCGATGATCGCTGCGTATTCACCCTGCTGTGCAACTTTCTGCGCAACCAGTGGAATTTCGAAGGCGCCAGGAGCGCGGATGATAGTGATGTCGCTTTCGCTCACACCGTGGCGAACCAGGGCATCCACGGCACCGCTTACCAGGCTTTCAACCACGAAGCTGTTGAAGCGGCCAACCACCAGGGCATAGCGGCCTTTGGGGGCGATGAAGGTACCTTCGATGGTCTTCAGGGTCATTCGACAAATCTCTTAAAGAGCCGGGACGCGCTTAGTGCGCGCCCCTCAGTGATATTTGAACCGCGAACAAGGGGCAAACAACGCCGGCCTTTATTCGGAGGGCACGTATTCTACTACTTCCAGGTCGAAACCGGATATGGCATTAAATTTCATTGGCGCACTCATCAGGCGCATTTTGCGCACGCCCAGGTCCCGCAGGATCTGCGAACCGGCTCCGACGATGCTGTAGGTGGTCGGTTTTTTCACCGGCGCGTGGTCGGCGGTTTCACGGATATGCGCCAGCAACACGTCGCCATCCAGCGGATGGCCCAGCAGCAACACCACACCGCTGCCGGCCTCGGACACCGCGGACATCGCGGCCCGCAGGCTCCAGCGCCCGGGTTGCTTGACCATCAGCAGGTCACGCAGCGGGTCCATGTTGTGCACCCGCACCAGGGTCGGCTCTTCAGCGCAGATGGTGCCCAGGGTCAGGGCCATGTGCACGTCGCCTTCCACGGAATCACGATAGGTCACCAGGTTGAACTGGCCCAGTTCGCTGTCCAGCGGCTGCTCGGCAATCCGCTGAACGGTACGTTCGTGGATCATCCGGTAGTGAATCAGGTCGGCAATGGTGCCGATCTTGATGTTGTGCAGCGCGGCAAACTCTTCCAGCTCGGCGCGACGGGACATGGTGCCGTCGTCGTTCATCACTTCGCAGATCACGCCGCTCGGCTCGAAACCGGCCATGCGCGCCAGGTCGCAGGCCGCTTCAGTGTGGCCGGCGCGGGCCAGGGTGCCACCCGGTTGGGCCATCAGCGGGAAGATGTGGCCCGGGCTGACGATATCTTCAGCCTTGGCGTCTTTCGCGGCGGCGGCTTGTACGGTGCGGGCGCGGTCAGCAGCGGAGATGCCGGTGGTGACACCGGTGGTGGCTTCGATGGACACGGTGAACTTGGTGCCAAACCCCGAACCATTGCGCGGCGCCATCAGCGGCAGCTTCAACAGCTCGCAGCGCTCGCGGCTCATCGGCATGCAGATCAGGCCACGGGCGTGCTTGGCCATGAAGTTGATGTGTTCCGGCTGGCAGCACTCGGCGGCCATGATCAGGTCGCCTTCATTCTCGCGGTCTTCGTCATCCATGAGGATGACCATCTTGCCTTGGCGGATGTCTTCAACCAGTTCTTCGATGCTGTTGAGCGCCACGCGGCACCCCCTTGGGTCAGGATTTAAGGTAGCCGTTAGCGGCTAAAAAACTTTCAGTGATGTTACTCCCGGTCGGCTCTGCGGCCTTATCGCCCAACAACAGGCGCTCCAGGTAACGGGCAAGCAAGTCCACTTCCAGGTTCACCCGGCGACCCGGCTGGTACGACGCCATGATGGTTTCGCTCAGGGTATGGGGAATGATGGTCAGTTCAAATTCAGCGCCGTTCACGGCGTTCACGGTCAGGCTGGTGCCGTCGACGGTGATCGAGCCTTTGTGGGCGATGTACTTGGCCAGCTCTTTCGGTGCGCGGATACGGAATTCCACGGCACGCGCGTTTTCGCTGCGGGCGACGACTTCGCCGACCCCGTCAACGTGGCCGCTGACCAGGTGCCCGCCGAGACGGGTGGTCGGGGTCAGGGCTTTTTCCAGGTTCACCGGGCTGCCGCTCTTGAGGTCGTTCATCGCGGTGCAGTCCAGGGTTTCCCGGCTGACATCGGCGGCAAAGCCGTTGCCAGGCAACTCGATGACGGTCAGGCACACACCGCTGACGGCGATGCTGTCGCCCAGTTTGACGTCGCTCAGGTCGAGCTTGCCGGTTTCAACCAGCAGGCGTACGTCGCCGCCTTTTGGGCTCATTGCACGGATGCTGCCGATGGATTCGATAATGCCGGTGAACATGCCGTTCTCCTGAAGACGTGGCGCAGGCCGGGAATTATACGCTCGCTGATGGCACAGGAATGGCAGTGACTCGCCAGTCGTCGCCCACAGCGCGCATTTCAGTGATCTTGAGTTGGGGGGCGTCGGCCAGTTTCTCAAGCGGCCAGTCCAACAAAGGCCGGGCAGCGGAGCCGAGGAACTTGCCGGCGACGAATATCACGTACTCGTCCACCAGGCCTTGCTGGGCGAAGGCGCCTGCCAGACTCGGGCCGGCCTCCACCAACACTTCGTTGACGCCACGGGCGGCCAGGGCCACCAGCGCGGAACGCAGGTCGACCTGGCCGTCGACACCCGGCACCACCAGGCACTCAGGGCCTGTGGGGTACTGGTTGTCCGGCGTCACGCAAGTGATGACCAGCGCAGGACCGGCCTTGAAGAACGGCGCATTCAGCGGCACCCGCAGGCGGCCGTCGATCAACACGCGCAGCGGCGGACGGGACATCGACAGGGCAGTGGTTTCTTCATCCAGGCCGAGCTCGGCGGCGCGCACGGTCAGGCGAGCACCATCGGCCAGCACCGTGTCGGCACCGGTCAGCACCACACTGGCCTGGGCCCGCAAACGCTGTACAGCGGCACGGGCGGCCGGGCCGGTGATCCATTGGCTTTCGCCGTTGGCCATCGCGGTGCGACCGTCCAGGCTCATGGCCAATTTGACCCGCACAAACGGCAGGCCATGTTCCATGCGCTTGAGGAAGCCCGGGTTAAGCGCACGCGCCTCATTCTCCAGCAAGCCGCTGTGAGTCTCGATCCCGGCCTGGGCCAGGCGACGCATGCCACGCCCGGCGACTTCCGGGTTCGGGTCCTGCATCGCCGCGACCACACGGGCCAAACCGGCATTCACCAGCGCATCGGCGCACGGCGGCGTGTGCCCGTGGTGGCTGCACGGTTCAAGGGTCACGTAGGCGGTGGCGCCACGGGCTTTATCGCCCGCTGCCCGCAGGGCGTGGACTTCCGCATGAGGCTCGCCGGTGCGCACGTGCCAGCCTTCGCCGACAATTTGCCCGTCACGCACGATCACACAGCCAACCCGTGGGTTGGGGTGCGTGGTGTACAGGCCCTTGCGCGCCAATTCCAGGGCACGGGCCATGTAATGGGCGTCGAGCACAGCTTGTTCTGCCGAAGGTGGGTTCATTCTTTTACCGGCTCACGGGCCAGGCGGTCGATCTCTTCGCGGAACTCGTTGAGGTCCTGGAAGCGTCGATACACCGAGGCGAAACGGATATAGGCGACTTCGTCGAGCTTTTGCAGCTCGGCCATCACCAGTTCTCCAACCACCAGGGATTTGACTTCGCGCTCGCCGGTAGCCCGCAGCTTGTGCTTGATATGCACCAGCGCCGCTTCCAGCCGCTCGACACTCACCGGGCGTTTTTCCAGGGCGCGCTGCATTCCGGCGCGCAGTTTTTCTTCGTCGAAGGGCTGGCGGCTGCCGTCGGTCTTGATCAGACGTGGCAATACCAGTTCGGCGGTTTCGAAGGTGGTGAAACGTTCACCGCAGCCAGAAGCCAGGCATTCACGCCGGCGACGCACCTGTTCGCCCTCGGCGACCAGACGCGAGTCAATGACCTTGGTGTCGTTGGCACCGCAGAAGGGACAGTGCATGGTGGCAGGCAACAAAAAATGGGAGGGCCATGGTAGCGCATCCCCGTGGCAAGACAAGCCATAGCCTTTACGGTATATAGGCTGACTATTATGTTTCATATTTTTTAAGCCACGGATTTTGTCCTTTCTGGAGCCGTACATGCAGTTACGACCACTTGTTTTGCTCACGTTGCTTGGTTTCCTGGTCGCCTGCAGCAGCCATACCCCAAAACCCGCACCGCCCGCTCCGGCGCCGCAACAAGAGAAAAAATTGCCGGGTGTGGAAGAAGACCTCGGCCCGCTGCCCGCCTACCAGCGTGAAGTCAGCGGCCAATTGAACGGCGTACCGGCCGGGGCTGAAGTCGAATTGGCGCTGCTGGTGATCGACGACCGTTCGCGCCCGCAACAACTGCTCGCCAGCAGCGTGCTGATCGGCAACAACAAGCCGTTGGCGTTCCGCCTGCGCTTCAACCCCGAGGCTTTCCCGGCAGGCGGACGCGTTGAGCTGCGTGGCCGCGCCAGCCAGTCCGGCCAGTTGATCCTGCACCTGCCGCCCGTACGCATCACCCAAGCGATCACCCAGACCACCGGCCCGCTGCAACTCGTTCCCGCACCATGACGCCACCGCTGGACCTGCAACGCGCCCTCAGCGAACTGATCGGCGACGCCCAACTGGTGCCCTGCCCGCTGCCGGGCACCGCGTTGTCGCTGTGGCTGCTGGACGCCGACAACATGGACCGCGCCTTCAGCCCCGAAGAAACCCGACGCATCCTGCATGAGCCGCCGTACTGGAGCTTTTGCTGGGCCAGTGGTTTGGCGCTGGCGCGATACCTGGCGGCCAATCCCGAGTGGGTCGCGGGCAAGCGGGTGCTGGATTTTGGCGCAGGTTCAGGCGTTGCCGGGATTGCTGCGGTAAAGGCCGGAGCGCTGGAAGTGGTGGCATGCGACCTTGATCCGCTGGCATTGGCAGCCTGCCAGGCGAATGCGGAACTCAATGGCGTGACGCTGGGTTACTCCGCAGACTTCTTCGCCGAAGCCGACCGGTTTGATCTGATCCTGGTCGCCGATGTGCTGTACGACCGGGCGAACCTGCCGCTGCTGGACCAGTTCCTCACCCGGGGCCGCGAAGCGCTGGTCGCCGATTCCCGGGTGCGGGACTTCCAACATCCTGACTACCAGCGCCTGGAAATCCTCGACGCCCTGACCCTGCCCGACCTGGCCGAACCGTGGGAGTTTCGCAAAGTGAGCCTGTACCATTCGCGGCGCGCTTGAGAGCATCGCGGGCAAGCCCGCTCCCACATTTGAAATGCATTCCCCTGTGGGAGCTGGTTTGCCTGCGATAGCGATCCTGAGACCGCCCCGCTTTCAGCCAACCCCACCAACCCTTATAGTTGCCCCATCCCCTGCTTTCTTCGAGATACCCCATGAGTGAGCCCACGCCGTACATCTTCGACGCCACCACCGCCACGTTCGACCAGGCGGTGATCCAGAACTCTTTCGAAAAACCCGTGCTGGTGGATTTCTGGGCCGAGTGGTGCGCGCCGTGCAAGGCGTTGATGCCGATGCTCGCGCAGATCGCCGAGAGCTATCAGGGTGAGTTGCTGCTGGCCAAGGTCGATTGCGATGCCGAGCCGGACGTGGTCTCGCGCTTTGGCATTCGCAGCCTGCCGACGGTGGTGCTGTTCAAGGATGGCCAGCCGGTCGACGGGTTTGCCGGTGCGCAACCCGAGTCTGCCGTGCGCGCGATGCTGGAGCCGCACGTGCAAATGCCGCCGCCGGCGGCTGCTGATCCGCTGGAGCAGGCCCAGGCGTTATTTGCCGAAGGCCGTATCACCGATGCCGAAGCCGTGCTGGTCACCCTGCTGGGCGAAGACAACACCAACGCCGCCGCGCTGATTCTGTACGCGCGCTGCCTGGCTGAACGCGGCGAGCTGAATGAAGCGCAAACCGTGCTCGACGCGGTCAAGAGCGATGATCACAAAGCCGCCCTGGCCGGCGCCAAGGCGCAGATCACCTTCCTGCGCCAGGCCGCCGACCTGCCGGACGCCGCAGACCTGAAAGCCCGCCTGGCGCAAAACCCGCAGGATGACGAGGCGGTGTATCAACTGGCCGTGCAGCAACTGGCGCGCCAGCAATACGACGCCGCGCTGGACGGCTTGCTCAAGCTGTTCATCCGCAACCGCAGCTACAGCGAAGGCCTGCCCCACAAGACGCTGTTGCAGGTGTTCGAATTGCTGGGCAACGATCACCCGCTTGTCACGGTTTACCGCCGCAAGCTGTTCGCCGCGCTGTACTGATCCTTACTCGATCCAGCTGTACAGCGGCGTATCCCCGCCGCTGGCCACCTTGACCTTGGCGCTATGGCGCAGGCGCACCAGCAGGCGCTTGCCCGCCGAGGCGCTGCCGGCCAATCCTTCCAGCTGATCGAGCAATTCCAGCCCGTTGAGTTGCCCGGCCTTGCGCAGCAAGTCCTGGGCGGCCTGCCACAAGCTCTCGTCCAGGTTGCCCGCGGCCGGCGCCATCACGGGCTCGGCACTCGGTGCCCTGCTGGTCTGCAACTGCGCGCCCAGCCGGGCCCAGTCGCCGTCGTCCAGCTCCAGGGTCAAGTCCACCGGCAGGTCACCCACGGTTCCACGAATTCTCAACATCGCACTCACTCCCGCACTTTTCTGACAAGCATGCTCCCACGCGTCTTGCGCTACGCCAAGCAGGCGGTCAAACTCGTCGCAAAATTGTTATAAGATCACATAACAAAACTTTCATCTTTGTTCGGGAGCTCCACCATGCGCCGTTTGCTGCTCGCTTTGCCGTTTGCCCTGTTGCCACTGGCCATCGCCCAGGCTGCCGACGAGCACGACCATGACCACGAGCACGGCAGCCTCGGCGCCCACGAACACGGTGTGGGCCGCCTCAACGCAGTGCTCGACGGCCAGGCCCTGGAGCTGGAACTGGACAGCCCGGCGATGAACCTGGTGGGTTTCGAACACCTGGCCACCACGGCTGGCGACAAAGCCAAGGTCGCCGCTGCCCGCAGGCAACTGGAGCAACCGTTGGTGCTGTTCAGCCTGCCCAAGGCCGCCGGCTGTGTGATCAGCACCCAGGAGCTGAACAGCCCGCTGTTTGGCGACAAACCTGAAGCCGACCATGACGACGACGATGACGACCACGCCACCGATGGCAAAGGCGCCGCCGCCCACGAACATCATCACGACCACAGCGAAATCCACGCTCACTACCAGTTCACCTGCGCCACGCCGACCGCGTTGAGCAACCTCGACCTGACCCAGGTGTTCAAGACCTTCCCCGCCACCCAGAAAATTCAGGTACAACTCATTGGCCCAAGCGGCCAGCAGGGTGTGGAAGCGACGGCGCAGGCAGCTACCCTGAAATTCTGAGTTCATGCCCCGGTTAATGTGGGAGCTGGCTTGCCTGCGATGCAAACGCCTCGGTTTTTCTGAAACACCGCGGCGATGCCATCGCAGGCAAGCCAGCTCCCACAGTTGATCAGTGTCATCATTTAAATCGAGCCAGATCACTGATTCCTTATGACCCAAGCACTTATCGAACTGTCTGACCTGGGCTTCAACTGGCCCGGTCACCCACAGTTGCTGGACATCCCGGCGTTTCGCCTGGAGCCGGGCGAAACCCTGTTCCTCAAGGGCCCCAGCGGCAGCGGCAAGACCACCCTGCTGGGCCTGTTGGGCGGTGTGCAAAAGCCCAGTCGCGGCAGTATTCGCCTGCTCGGCCAGGAGCTGACCGAACTCTCGGCCGGCGCCCGCGACCGCTTTCGCGTCGACCACACCGGCTACATCTTCCAGCAGTTCAACCTGCTGCCGTTTCTCTCCGTACGCGAGAACGTCGAGCTGCCCTGCCACTTCTCCAAGCTGCGCGCGCAGCGAGCGATCCAGCGCCACGGCAGTGTCGACCAGGCCGCCGCGATCCTGCTCGCCCACCTGGGCCTGAAGGACAAAAACCTGCTGGAGCGCCGCGCCGACTCGCTGTCCATCGGCCAGCAACAACGAGTGGCCGCCGCCCGCGCGCTGATCGGCCAGCCGGAACTGGTGATCGCCGACGAGCCGACTTCAGCCCTGGACTACGACGCCCGGGAAGCCTTCATCCAGTTGCTGTTCGCCGAATGCCGCGAAGCAGGCGCCAGCCTGTTGTTCGTCAGCCATGACCAGAGCCTGGCGCCGCTGTTCGACCGCAACCTGTCGCTGGCCGAACTCAATCGCGCCGCCACGCCCGTAGAGGTTTGAGATGTATTTGTTTCGTCTAGCCATGGCCAGCCTGGCTAACCGCCGCTTTACCGCGATCCTCACCGCCTTCGCCATCGCCCTGTCGGTGTGCCTGTTGCTGGCGGTGGAGCGGGTACGCACCGAAGCCCGGGCCAGTTTCGCCAGCACCATCAGCGGCACCGACCTGATCGTCGGCGCGCGCTCCGGCTCGGTCAACTTGCTGCTGTATTCGGTGTTCCGCATCGGCAACGCCACCAACAATATTCGCTGGGACAGCTACGAGCACTTCGCCGCCAACCCGCAGGTGAAATGGGCGATCCCGATTTCCCTCGGCGACTCCCACCGCGGCTACCGCGTGATGGGCACCAACGAATCCTATTTCGAACACTACCAGTACGGCCGCCGGCAAAACCTCGAACTCGCCAGCGGTCGCGCCTTCGCCACCGATCCCTTTGAAGTGGTACTCGGCGCCGAAGTGGCCGATGCGCTGCATTACAAACTCGGCGACAAGCTGGTGCTGGCTCACGGCGTGGCGGTGGTCAGCCTGGTCAAGCACGATGACAAGCCATTCACCGTGGTCGGTATTCTCAAGCGCACCGGCACCCCGGTGGACCGCACGCTGCATATCAGCCTCGGCGGCATGGAAGCGATTCACATCGACTGGCACAACGGCGTACCGGCCCAGGGCAAAGGCCGCATCAGCGCCGACCAGGCCCGCAACATGGACCTGACGCCGCAAGCCATCACCGCGTTCATGCTCGGCCTGAACAACAAGATTTCCACCTTTGCCCTGCAACGGGAGATCAACGAATTCCGTGGCGAACCGATGCTGGCGATCCTGCCAGGCGTGGCGCTGCAAGAGCTATGGAGCATGATGGGCACCGCCGAAAAAGCGCTGTTCGTGATCTCGCTGTTCGTGGTGCTGACCGGTTTGATCGGCATGCTCACCGCGATCCTCACCAGCCTCAATGAGCGGCGCCGGGAAATGGCGATCCTGCGGTCGGTGGGCGCGCGGCCCTGGCACATCGCGACTTTGCTGATCTTCGAAGCGTTCGCCCTGGCGTTGTCGGGCGTGATCGCCGGTGTCGGGCTGTTGTACGTGTGCATCGCCGCGTCGCGCGGGTATTTGCAGGCCAACTACGGGCTGGACCTGCCACTGTCGCTGCCCAGCGAATATGAATGGACCTTGCTCGGCGGTATTCTCGTCGCCGCCCTGCTGATGGGCAGCGTGCCGGCCTGGCGCGCCTACCGGCAATCGCTGGCCGACGGCCTGTCGATACGTTTATGAGGAAGCTGTTGATGCGTCGCGTCGTGCTTGCGCTGTTACTGCTGGTGGCCCTGCCCGCCTGGGCTGAAGACCAACCCAAGGACCTGTCGTGGCAGGAGATGATCCCGCCGGACGCGCCACCGGAAATCCCCAACATGAAACCGCTGCACGACTTGTCGGGCATGGCGGATGCGCTGTCGGTGGAGTCTGCGCCGGCCGCCAAGCAAGACCTGCCCAACGCGCCAGTCGTACAAAGCCTGGACGGTAAGCACATCCGCCTGCCGGGCTATATCGTGCCGCTGGAAGTCAGCGAAGAAGGCCGCACCACGGAGTTTCTGCTGGTGCCGTATTTCGGCGCCTGCATCCACGTACCGCCACCGCCGTCGAACCAGATCGTGCACGTGAAAAGCGAGATCGGCGTGAAGCTCGACGAGCTGTATCAACCGTACTGGATCGAAGGCCAGATGCAGGTCAAACCGTCCAGCAGCGAACTGGCGGATGCCGGCTACCAGATGGATGCCGACAAGATCTACGTGTACGAGTTGCAGGAATAACCCGTGATTGCGCTTTCATTGAGCTGAGTCAAAAGCTCGAACGTTACGATCTTTACCATTGGACACAAGCAATTAATAACGTCCTTTGGAGCTCCCATGAACAAGTCCCTGCTCGGCGCGTCGCTTGTCGCGCTCGCCCTCGTCGCCCCCGTTGCCCACGCTCACGAAGCAGGCGACATCCTGATTCGCGCCGGTGCCATCACCGTTAACCCGAAAGCGGACAGCAGCAGTGTCAAGGTTGACCAGGGCCCGCTGGCCGGGACCAACCTGGGCGGCAAGGCGACCATGAGCAGCGACACCCAACTGGGCTTGAACTTCGCCTACATGTTCACCAGCCACTGGGGTATCGAACTGCTGGCAGCCACGCCGTTCGAGCACGATGTGAAGATCAAGAACACCGCGCTGGGCGCCGCCAACGGCAAGCTCGGCTCGCTCAAACACCTGCCGCCGACCCTGAGCGTCGTGTACTACCCGCTGGACAGCAAGTCGGCGTTCCAGCCGTATGTCGGCGCCGGTATCAACTACACCTGGATCTACGACGAACACGTCGGCGGTCGCGCCCAAGAGGCCGGCTTCAGCAACTTCAAGGCTGAAAACTCCTGGGGCTGGGCCGCGCAGATCGGTGCGGACTACATGATCAACGACAAGTGGATGATCAACGCCCAGGCGCGCTACATCGACATCAGCACCAAGGCCACCGTGGACAACAACGCGCTGGGCCAGGGCACTCGGGCCAAGGTCAACGTGGATGTGGACCCGATGGTTTACATGGTGGGTATTGGCTACAAGTTCTAAACACGCTTTAAGCAACGCCGCCTAACGAAATGTGGGAGGGGTTTGTGTGGGAGCTGGCTTGCCTGCGATAGCATCACCTCGGTGTAACTGACAAACCGAGTTGACTGCATCGCGGGCAAGCCCGGCTCCCACACAAACCGCTCCCACATTTTGCTTTGTGTTGTTTTCAGCTATGTCGGTAAAACCGGTCGAGCAATGCCGGCAACCCGGCCCGCCAGGCCCGTGGCTTGATGCCGAAGGTGTGGAGGATTTTCTTGCAGGCCAGCACCGCGTGCTGCGGTTCATCGGCCGCATCCGGGCGCGCGGCGTGGGCCTGGGCGGTCGGCGCTTCCACGGCCAGCGGGTGGAAGTTGCGCGCCTCGGTGAGGATCGCCTGCCCCAGCGCCAGCGGGGTGGTCGCTTCGTGGCCGGCGTAGTGGTAAGTGCCCCACAACGGCGCTGCGCAATCGAGTTGCTTGAGCACCGAGATGATCACCCGCGCGGCATCGTCCACCGGCGTCGGGTTGCCCCGGCGGTCGTCGGCCATCAGCAATTCGTCTGGTTTTTCGGCACGGGCCAGGAAACGCCCGAGGGTGCCGTCGACGCTGTCATCCAGCAGCCAGCCAAAGCGCAACAGCACGTGTTGCGGGCAGGTGGCGCGTACGCTCTGTTCGATGCGCCACAACGCCTGGCCACGCAGGCCTAACGGTACGGGTTCGTCTTTTTCGCTGTAGGCCGTGGCGCGGGAGCCATCGAACACGCGGTAGCTGGACGGTTGCAGCAAGGTGATGCTGTGGTGCTGGCACAGTTCGGCCAGGCGCTCGATGGCGTATTCCTGCGCGGCCAGACGCGTCTCGCTGACCGTCTCCGCCTGAAACCAGTCAAAGTAATAGGCGAGATTGATCAAGGCATCGGGACGGGTGTCGTCGAGCAGTTGCGTGAGGCTCGCGGCATCCCAGCCGTCTTGGGGCGGGCGCGGGGCGAGGAAACCGATGTCTTCCTCCGCGCCGAGGCGAATCAGCGCCTGCCCGAGGGCATTCCCGCCGCCCAGTAACATAAGGCGCATTCGCATAGATTGAGCAGGCCCGGTCTGTTTGGAACGATGGTTATTATCGACAGGCTTGTGAGCCATGCCGTTGGCATTTGCCAGAATCGTTGCATTTTGCGGGTTTGTAGCGCAACCGTCACTTATAAAGTGCGGGGTTGCAGTGTGGTGAGCGGGCTTGCCCCGCGCTGGGCTGCGCAGCGGCCCCAATAAGGTAGGATTGCCCCATGAACCTTCCTGAATCAACGGACACGGTCTTGAACGGTTTCCACCCCGCCGTCAGCACCTGGTTCCGCAGCACGTTCCCGTCGGTGACCGCCGCCCAGGCCCAGGCGTGGCCGCTGATCCGCCAGCGCCGCTCGACCCTGATCGCCGCGCCCACCGGCTCTGGCAAGACCCTCACGGCCTTTCTCGCCGTGCTGGACGACCTTGTGCATCAAGGCCTGGCCAATGGCGGCCAACTGCCAGACCAGACCCTGGTGGTCTACGTCTCGCCACTGAAGGCCTTGTCCAACGACATCCAGATCAACCTGCAAAACCCGCTGGCCGGCATCACCGAGCACCTGCAGCGCCTGGGCCTGCCGCCGCTGGCGATCCGCACCGCCGTGCGTACCGGCGACACCCCGCAGAAAGACCGCGCCCTGATGCGCAAGCACCCGCCGCATATCCTGGTCACCACCCCGGAATCACTCTACGTGCTGCTGGGCTCGGACTCCGGCCGACAGATGCTCGCCAGCATCCGCACGGTGATCGTCGACGAAATCCACGCCATCGCCGCCAGCAAACGCGGCAGCCACCTGGCCCTGACGCTGGAACGCTTGCAGGGCTTGTGCCGCGAGCCACTGACCCGCATCGGCCTGTCGGCCACGCAAAAGCCCATCGAAGCGGTGTCGCGCTTTCTGGTGGGCACCGACCGCCCCTGCGAAATCGTCGACATCGGCCACGCACGCCCACGGGACCTGGATATCGAAGTACCGCCGGTGCCGCTGTCGGCCGTCATGGCCAACGACGTGTGGGATCTGGTCTACGACCGCCTAGCAGAGCTGGCCAGGCAACACCGCACCACGCTGATTTTCGTCAACACCCGGCGCCTGGCCGAGCGCCTGGCCCGGCACTTGAGCGAGCGCCTGGGCAAAACCGCCGTCGCCGCCCACCACGGCAGCCTCGCCAAAGAACTGCGACTGGACGCCGAACAACGGCTCAAGGCCGGCGAGCTGCAAGTGCTGATCGCCACCGCGTCCCTGGAATTGGGGATTGATATCGGTGACGTCGATTTGGTGTGCCAGATCGGCTCGCCCGGCTCGATCAACGGTTTCCTGCAACGCGTCGGACGGTCCGGGCACCAGGTCGGCGGCACGCCCAAAGGCCGGTTGTTCGCCACCACCCGCGACGACCTGATCGAGTGCGCCGCCCTCCTCGACTGCGTGCGCCGGGGCGAACTGGACACCTTGCTGATCCCGGTCGCGCCGCTGGATGTGCTGGCCCAGCAGATCATCGCCGAAGTCAGCTGCCAGGAATGGCAGGAACAGGCCCTGCTCACGCTGATTCGCCGCGCCGCGCCCTACGCCGAGCTGGATGAACGTCATTACCAGGCGCTGCTGCAAATGCTCGCCGAAGGCTACAACGGCCGCCAGGGCATCCGCAGCGCCTACCTGCACCGCGACGCCATCACCCGCACCCTGCGCGGCCGGCGTGGCGCCAAGCTCACCGCCTTGACCAGCGGCGGCACCATCCCCGACAACGCCGACTACAGCGTGCTGCTGGAGCCGCAAAGCCTGAACATCGGCAGCGTCAACGAAGACTTCGCGGTGGAAAGCATCGCCGGGGATATCTTCCAGCTGGGCAACACCTCCTATCGGATCCTGCGGGTAGAAACCGGCAAGGTGCGGGTCGAAGACGCCCATGGCCAGCCACCGACCATTCCGTTCTGGCTCGGTGAAGCGCCGGGGCGCAGTGCGGAGTTATCGTTTGCCGTGGCGCGATTGCAGGGGCAACTCGACGAGTTGCTCGCCGCCACGCCGGGTAACCTGCAACCGGCGCTCGACTGGCTGACCGGCAGCCTCGGATTGAACCTCGCCAGCGCCGAACAACTGGTGGATTACCTGGCGCGGGCGCGGCTGGCATTGAGCGCGTTGCCGTCCCAGGACACGTTGATCATGGAGCGGTTTTTCGACGAGTCCGGCGGCACTCAACTGATCATCCACACGCCGTTCGGCAGTCGCATCAACCGCGCCTGGGGCCTGGCGTTGCGCAAGCGTTTTTGCCGCACCTTCAACTTCGAACTGCAAGCCGCCGCCAGCGAGGATGCGATCGTGTTGTCGCTGTCCACCAGCCACAGCTTTGAGCTGGACGAAGTGTGGCGCTACCTCAACAGCAACACGGCCGAGCACATCCTGATCCAGGCCGTGCTGGATGCGCCGCTGTTCGGTGTGCGCTGGCGCTGGAATGCCGGGGTGGCCCTGGCACTGCCGCGCTATACCGGCGGGCGCAAAGTGGCGCCGCAGATCCAGCGCATGAAGAGTGAAGACTTGATCGCCAGCGTGTTCCCCGACCAGATAGCGTGCCTGGAAAACCTCGCCGGCGAGCGCGAAGTGCCCGAGCATCCGCTGGTGGAGCAAACCCTCGACGACTGCCTGCACGAGGCCATGGACAGCGAAGGCTGGCTGGCCCTGCTGCGGCGCATGGAGCGCGGTGACATCCGCCTGATCAGCCGCGATCTGCCGTCACCCTCGCCCCTGGCGGCAGAGATTCTCAGCGCCCGCCCCTACACCTTTCTCGACGACGCGCCGCTGGAGGAGCGCCGCACCCAGGCCGTGCTCAACCGACGCTGGAGCGACCCGCAAAGCACCGACGACCTCGGCGCGCTGGATGCCGAGGCGATTGCCGGTGTGTGCGAGGAAGCGTGGCCGGCACCCAATGGCCTGGACGAGATGCATGAGGCGTTGATGAGCCTCGCGTGCATCGCTGAATCGGAAGTCACGCTGCAGTGGGCCGAGTGGCTGCACGCCCTGGCTGACGGTGGGCGGGCCAGCCGCTTGCAGATCGGCACCGACCGGGCGATTTGGGTGGCCCTGGAACGCTTGAGTTGCTTGGCCGCGATCTATCCGAATGACCTGCCGTTGTTGCCGGGTTTCGATGAACCCTGGACGTTCGACGAAGCCCTGGTGGAAGTGCTGCGGGCGCGCCTGAGCGGCTTCGGCCCGTTGACCTTGACCCAGATCGCCGCGCCCCTGGCCTTGCCGGTGGCCGACGTGTCCCAGGCACTCGCACGGCTGGAAAGCGAAGGATACGTGCTGCGCGGCCGCTTCAGCCCGGGCGCCAGCGACGAACAATGGTGCGAGCGCCACCTGCTGGCGCGCATTCACCGCTACACGGTCAAGCGCCTGCGCCGGGAAATCGAACCGGTGGCGTTGCAGGATTTCATGCGGTTCCTGTTCGACTGGCAGCACTTGTCAGACGGCACTCGCGGCCAGGGCAGCGCGGTGTTGCCGCAGATCGTCGCGCAGTTCGAAGGCTACGCCGCCGCGACGTCGGCCTGGGACAGCGACTTGCTCAGCGCACGGATCAAGGATTACTCGCCGAGTTGGCTGGACGATTTGTGCCGCAGCGGCAAGGTGGTGTGGACACGCCTGAGCAACAAGGCCGGCGCGACGGCCCTGCGCAGCACGCCGGTGGTGCTGTTGCCCCGCAGCCAGGTGCCGTTGTGGAGTGGGCTGACCGAGGCGCCTGACAGCGCCGAGCTGTCGCCCAAGGCGCAGAAAGTCCATCAGGCGCTGCGGGAAAACGGTGCGCTGTTTTTCGATGAGTTGATCCACGAAGCCCATCTGCTGCGCAGCGAATTGGAAACCGCCTTGCAGGAACTGGTGGGCGCCGGGCTGGCGAACGCCGACAGCTTCGCCGGCCTGCGCGCACTGACTACCCCCGCGAGCAAACGCCAGGCCCGCAGCAGTCGGCGCGGGCGCGGTGCGTTTGTGGGCGGGATGGACGATGCCGGGCGTTGGGCGCTGGTGCGACGGGCACCGGTGGCGGACGGCACCCGACCGGCGTCGCACTCGGCCGAGACACTGGAGCATGTGGCAATGACCTTGCTGCGCCGCTACGGCGTGGTGTTCTGGCGCTTGCTGGAGCGTGAGGCGGATTGGCTGCCCAGCTGGCGTGAATTGCTGCGCACCTTCCATCGGCTGGAAGCCCGGGGCGAGATTCGCGGGGGGCGGTTTGTCAGTGGACTGGCCGGGGAACAGTTTGCGTTGCCGGAAGCGATCCCGCTGCTACGGGAAGTTCGGCGGCGGCCTCATGATGGAAGCTTGATTGCGGTGTGCGGCGCCGATCCGCTGAATCTGGTGGGCACGCTGCTACCGGGGAGCAAGGTGCCGGCATTGAGCGGCAATCGGCTGGTTTACCGGGACGGTTTGCCGGCTGCGGTGGAGATTGCCGGCAAGCAGCTGATGCTATTGGAGTTGGATCAGCAGGAGGCCGAGTTGGTGCGAGAAAAACTGATCAGGCACTGAAGTGTGTGGCGCCTGTGCCGACCTCATCGCGGGCGAGCCCGGCTCCCACATTTGATCGCATTCCAACTGTGGGAGCTGGCTTGCCTGCGATGAGGCCAGTACTGCCACCATAAAAACTATTGGGTGCGCGGCTGCTCCGTCAGCACCACCGACGAAGGCACCTCGTCCTCCGGCTCATCCACCTGCTGCCCCACCCGCTGCGGCAGCATCACCTGCTGTGGATAAGTTTGCGCGAAGTGAACAAAGGCGCAGTTATCCACAAGCTTTTTCAGCCGCTGGTTAAACGCGCGACTCACCGCATATTGCCCGCCCGACACCGTCCGGAACTGCGCCGTCAGCACCACACCGTTGAGGTCCATCTTGTCGACGCCAAACACCTCCAGCGGCCCTTGCAGGTTGTACTTGAGGAACACGTCATCGCGAATCGACTGCCCCGCTTCGCGGATCAACTCCACCGCCTTGTCGACATCGGTGTCGTAGGTGAACTGCACCGAGAAGAACGCATAGGCGAATTGCCGCGACTGGTTGGTAACGGCCTTGATCTGGCCGAATGGCACCGAATGCACAAACCCCTTGCCGTCCCGCAGGCGCAGGGTACGGATGGTCAGGCCCTCGACCGTGCCGGCGTGGCCGGAGTCGAGCACCACCCAGTCACCAATCGACAGGGTGTCTTCGATGATGATGAACAGCCCGGTGATCACGTCCTGCACCAGTTGCTGTGAGCCAAAACCAATCGCCAGGCCGACCACCCCGGCACCCGCCAGCAGCGGTGCAACGTTGATCCCCAGATTCGCCATGGTGGTGATCGCGCAGATCACCACCAGGATGATTTTCACCGCATTGCGCAGCAGCGGCAGGATGGTTTTTACCCGCGTGCTCGGCTGGCGGCTGGAGCGTTTGTTGACCGGCGGTTTCAACGCTTCCTGGATCGCCGTGTCGAGCACCACCCAGAACAACCAGGTCACCAACAGGATCAAACCAATGCTGCTCAGGGAGTCGCTGATGGCCCGGCCCACGGAGTTGCGCTGGGCAAACTCAAACAGCGAGACGCCCCAGATACGCCCGAGGATTTCGATAAAGGCGATGGCCATGACGATGCGCAACAGCGCGTGCAGCAGGCTGAGGAACCGCTCCTTGTAGGCGCTGCTGCGCTGCACCGCCACCGTGCTGCGGGACTGGAACAGGTGCTGCAACACGGTGCTGAGGAATACGGTGCCGATCAGCAAAATCGTGGTGAACAGCGCGCAGCGCAGGGCTTTCTGGCTGTCGTCGCCGGCGCCGATCAGGTTGATCGCCGAGACCAGCACCATCAGCAAAATCGGCCAATACCACAGGCCGGAAAACACCCGCAGGGATTGCTGCACCGCCGGGTGTTTCAAGCGTTGGGCGAGTGGCCGGTTGCGGATCAAATGCGCCACCGGGCGACGCAGGCGAATCACCAGCATGCCGAAAATCACCGAGGCAAACAGCCCGGTGAAGATCGCGACGCTGGCGGTGATATTGCCCCCCAGTTGGCGGGCGATCTGCGGGCTGGTCAATGCGTCGCAGAGGGCGGCGAGGAAGCCGATCAGGAACAGCGGCTTGGGGCAGTAGTCACGAATGATCTGCACGGCCGGGCGCTTGTGGCCGACGTTGAACATGACGATGACGCACAGCAGCATCGAGGTGGAAAAAATACCACTGCTGGTGGCGTAGGCAAAACACAGCGCCAGCGCACGCCCCACGGAAGTGGGCAGGAAGTGGCTGACGTAAAGCGTCAATGGCAGGCAGATCAAGGCCGGGACGGTGTAGGGAATCAGGTAACCCAGCAACGCCTGAAGGCGCTGGCGCGTTGCGATATGCCGCTGCCGGCTCAGGCGTCTGACGATAAACCGCCCGAGCAGCGTCAACGCAGCGAAGGCGCCGATCCACACCCCGGACAACAACAGGAAATCCCCGGCCACGCTCCATGAGGAGCGTTCGGACGGCTGGTTGACCAGCTTGTCTACCTCATCCGCCGCCCGATCAGCCCGCAGGCGCCAGGCGTCTACCAGGTTCTGGTTAAGGTCGAGTTTTTCCTGCACATCATCGATGCTGGAACTGATGGCGCCGAGCAGGCCGCCTTCCACCAACAGTTCCGGCTTGGCCGGGGCGGCAGGCTCCGGAGCCGCGGGGGCGGTGGCCGCCGCTTGCAGCGCGCCATTGCCGCAAAACAGCAGCGCGGCGAGCAGTAGCACAGTCTTTAAATTCAACAAAACACCGGGCTCCTTCAGAAGGGTCTGTAAGGAACTGACGGGTTTGGCGCCCGATCGTTCCCCCGGCGCGCGGATCCGTGCGCGCCAGGCAAATATCAAATGCCAATACCTGTCTTTTTCCGCACAAGCCAACCACCGAGACTGCGCTCCTGATTGAAACCCACCGGAGTTGCAGCCATGCCCATTGCCTTGCTCGCGCTGACCCTCAGCGCTTTTGCCATCGGGACGACCGAGTTCGTCATCGTTGGCCTGTTACCCACCATCGGCGCCGACCTTGGCGTCAGCCTGCCGTCCGCCGGCCTGCTGGTCAGCCTCTACGCCCTGGGCGTGGCCATCGGCGCGCCGGTGCTCACCGCCCTGACCGGCAAAGTGCCACGCAAACTGCTGCTGTTGTCGCTGATGGTGCTGTTCACCCTCGGCAACCTGCTGGCCTGGCAGGCGCCGAGTTATGAATCCCTGGTGCTGGCGCGGATCGTCACCGGCCTGGCCCACGGGGTGTTTTTCTCGATTGGTTCCACCATCGCCACCAGCCTGGTGCCCAAGGAAAAAGCCGCCAGCGCGATTGCCATCATGTTTACCGGCCTGACCGTGGCATTGGTGACCGGTGTGCCGCTGGGGACGTTTATCGGCCAGCACTTCGGCTGGCGCGAAACCTTCCTCGCCGTCTCGGCCCTGGGCTTGATCGCGTTTATCGGCAGCCTGCTCTATGTGCCGAACAACATCGCCCACAGCAAGCCGGCGTCGCTGTTGCAGCAACTGCAAGTGCTGAAACAACCACGCCTGCTGTTGGTGTACGCCATGACAGCGGTTGGTTACGGCGGTTCGTTCATCGCGTTCACCTACCTGGCGCCGATCCTTCAGGAGATCTCCGGTTTCAGCGCCGGCACCGTCAGCCTGGTGCTGCTGGTGTACGGCATCTCGGTGGCCATCGGTAACATCTGGGGCGGCAAACTGGCCGACAAACGCGGCCCGATCAGCGCCCTGAAAATCATCTTCGCCCTGCTCGCCGCCGTGTTGTTCATGCTGACGCTGACGGCCGGCAATCCATGGCTGGCCCTGGCCACCGTGTTGGTGTGGGGCGCGGTCGCCTTCGGCAACGTGCCGGGCTTGCAGGTGTACGTAGTGCGCCAGGCGGAACACCACACGCCGAACGCGGTGGACGTGGCCTCGGGTTTGAACATCGCAGCGTTCAATGTGGGGATCGCCGGTGGCGCGTGGGCCGGCGGCTTGATCGTCGCCCACATGGGCTTGATCCACACCGCGTGGATTGGTGGCTCGGTGGTGTTGGTGGCCCTGGCGCTGACGGCCTGGAGCGGGCGTCTCGACCGGTTGGGGCCGGTGTATGCCGTGAGCTCGACCCGCGTGGTTGGCGGGCACTGATTCCGCAACGATAAAGAACCCAATGTGGGAGCGGGCTTGCTCGCGAAGGCAGTGTGTCAGTCAACAGAGATATCAACTGATCCACCGCCTTCGCGAGCAAGCCCGCTCCCACATTTTGCTGTGTGCCGTCTGTAAGGGCGCCGAAACTTTCTGCCAAATTCCACAGTCATCCAAAAACGGAGGTCACTCGACACCCAACCGACGGGAGCAACCATGACCCACCCGGAGCTGATGCCGACCACACCCATCGAAGCCATCACCCGCTTCAGGGTGCTGACGGTCAACACCCACAAGGGCTTCACCGCGCTCAACCGGCGCTTCATCCTGCCCGAGCTGCGGGAGGCTATTCGCAGCGTGGCCGCCGACGTGGTGTTCCTCCAGGAAATCCACGGCACCCACGAGCGCCATCCCAAGCGCTACAGCAATTGGCCGAGCATGCCGCAGTACGAGTTCCTCGCCGACAGTATCTGGCCGCAATACGCCTACGGTCGCAATGCGGTGTATCCCCATGGCGATCACGGCAATGCGTTGCTGTCGAAATTCCAGATCATCCGCTACGACAACCTCGACATTTCCCAAAGCGGCCACGAAAGCCGCGGGCTGCTGCATTGCGTGCTGCGCCTGCCGGGCAACGTGCAGGAGGTGCATGCGATCTGCGTGCACCTGGGGCTGCGGGAGGTGCATCGCCAACAGCAACTGCGATTGATTGCCCAGCGGATCGCCGAGATACCAGCCGACGCGCCGGTGATTGTCGCCGGTGACTTCAATGACTGGCGCCAGCGGGCCGATCTTGCCCACTGCGGGCTGCGCGAAGTGTTTATCGAAACCCAGGGCAAGCCGGCCCGCACCTTCCCGGCGCGCCTGCCGTTGCTGCCCCTGGACCGCATCTACGTGCGCAACCTCAAGGTGCATCAGCCGCAAGTCCTGACCAGCCGTCCGTGGTCGCATTTGTCGGACCACGCGCCGTTGTCGGTGGAGATCGAGTTATGAACAGCGCGCCGCTGGAGAAGGTGGCGGTGGAACACATCGCGACCGATCAACCGCCCGACGATGCGGCGGCCCGTGACCTGAATTACAGCTGGCAAAGCGGCAACCAGGTTGAGCTGCTGGAGAACGGCGAGGCCTATTTCCCCAAGGTGTTCGAGGCCATGCGCCAGGCCCAACGGGAGATCTTGCTGGAGACTTTTATTCTGTTTGAAGACAAGGTCGGCCATGAGCTTCAGCGCATTTTGATCGAGGCGGCGCAGCGTGGCGTAAAGGTGGTCGCCAGCCTCGACGGATTTGGTTGCGGCGAGCTGAGCCCGGGGTTTCTCGGGGAGCTGAGCCAGGCCGGCGTGACCGTGCAGATGTTCGACCCGGCGAGCAAAACCCTTGGTTTTCGCACCAACTGGTTTCGCCGCCTGCACCGCAAGATTGTGGTGGTGGATGCCAGCGTGGCGTTTATCGGCGGGATCAATTTTTCGGCCGATCACCTGGGAGATTTCGGCCCCGAAGCCAAGCAGGATTACGCCGTGCAGGTGCAAGGCCCGGCGGTGGCCGACCTGCATCATTTCGCCCTCGCACAAAGTGGCCGGCGCGTGCGCAAGCGGCGTGGCTGGCGGCGCGAACAACAGCCATCGCCCTGGGCGGCGGGCGAAGGTGATGGCCGGGTGCGGCTGATTTACCGCGACAACCTGCAACACCGTTCCGACATCGAAGAAGCCTACCTGCACGCCCTGCGCAAAGCCCAGCGGCGGGTGGTGATTGCCAACGCCTACTTCTTCCCCGGCTATCGCCTGCTGCGGGAGATTCGCAATGCAGCGCGGCGCGGTGTGCAGGTGCAATTGATCATGCAGGGCCAGCCGGATGTGCTGCTGGCCAAGCTCGCGGCGCGCATGCTCTATGACTATTTGCTCAAGGAAGGCGTGGTGATCCACGAATATTGCCAACGCCCGCTGCACGGCAAGGTTGCCTTGGTGGATGAAGAATGGAGCACCGTGGGTTCGAGCAATCTCGACCCACTGAGCCTGGCGCTGAACCTTGAGGCCAATGTGCTGATCAGTGATCGCGGGTTCAATCAGCAGTTATTCGAACGCCTGGAATACCTCAGTCAAAACCACTGCAAGACCATGCCGGAAAACCGCACGCCCCGCGGCTGGTTCTGGCGGGTCACGGTGGGTTTTGTGGTGTTCCACGTGCTGCGGCATTTTCCCTCGTGGACCGGCTGGTTGCCGGCCCATAAACCGAGGTTGAAACCCTTCGTTCACCAGGAGCGCCCGGACCATGACCCAAGCCCGCACCGCTGAACAAAGCGCCCACCCCGGCTTTTTAAAGCGCTGGAAAAAGCCGCTGACGGTGGTGTTTTTCCTGGTGCTGATTGTGTTGTTCACCCTGCTCGCCCGGCGTATCGACTGGAGCGAAGTGTTCGACACCCTGGGCGACTTCAAGCTGCGCACCTTGCTCATTGCAGGCGCGCTGACCCTGTGCAGTTTCCTGGTGTACTCGTGCTTCGACCTGATCGGCCGCACCTACATCCGCCAACCCTTGCGCTGGAAGCAGATCTTGCCGGTGGGCATCATCAGCTATGCCTTCAACCTCAACCTGAGTGCCTGGGTCGGTGGCATTGCCATGCGCTACCGCCTGTATTCACGGCTGGGGGTCAGCAGCGGGAATATCGCGAAGATCCTCGGCTTGAGCCTGGCCACCAATTGGTTCGGCTACATGGCGATTGCCGGCGCGGTGTTCAGCAGCGGGCTGGTGACATTGCCGCCGGGGTGGAAGCTCAGCAGTGGCGCGCTGCAAGGGGTGGGCGTGCTGCTGGTACTGGCGAGCCTGGGTTATCTGCTGGCGTGTCGCCTGTCGAAAAAGCGCGCGTGGTCGGTGCGCGGGATTGAAATCAGCCTGCCTTCGCTGCGCATGGCCGTGCTGCAACTGGCACTCGGTGCGCTGAACTGGTCACTGATGGCCGCGGTGATTTTTACCCTGCTGCCCAAGCAACTGGATTACCCGGTGGTGCTCGGGGTGTTGCTGATCAGCAGCATCGCCGGGGTGGTTACACACATCCCGGCGGGGCTTGGGGTGCTGGAGGCGGTGTTTATCGCCCTGCTGCAACACGAAGCCTCCCGCGGCAGTTTGCTCGCGGGATTGATCGCCTACCGCGCGATCTACTTCATCCTGCCGCTGCTGGTGGCCCTGGTGATGTACCTCGCGGTGGAAGCCAAGGCCAAGGCGTTGCGCGTGAAGAAGACGCCTACGACTGGATGATGCTCAAGCGCTCGCCCACCACCATCTCGGTAATCCAGTCCACCAGGATCGAAGTGTAGGCCTGCTGGGAGATCGGGTCACTCAGGGAGTGATCGGCACCATCGATGATCCGGTGGGTCAGCGAGTGTGTCTGCTGGCAGGCGGCGCGGTAACTCATGATGGTGGCGTGGGGCACGTGATCATCGGTTTCGGATTCAACGATCAGCACATCGCCGGTAAACGCTGCGCAGGCATGCAACGCGCGATTGGTTTCGGCGTGCACAAACGTCCCGCGATAATCCATCAGGTCGGCTTTATCGAGGTCGCGTTTGGGCTTGAGCCATTCCTGGTCGCGGTACAGTGCCGGCACCCGCAGCGCCAACCAGCGCACGGGCCTCAACGAGGTAAGGATGGCCGCCAGGTAACCGCCGTAGCTGGTACCGACCACGGCCACCGCCGAGGTGTCGATGGCCGGGTGTGACAGCAGGCGGTCGTAGGCGGCCAGCAGGTCGCGCAGGTTGTCTTCGCGGGTGACGCGGGACAGTGGAATACCGTTACCGGCATGGCCGCGCAGGTCGAAGGTCAGGCACACGCAGCCGAGCCCGGCGATCCCTTTGGCGCGTTCCAGATCACGTTCCTGGCTCCCGCCCCAGCCGTGCACAAACAACACCCCCGGCACTTTCGATTTGGGACTGAGGAAGGTCCCGCTCATCTGTTCGTCGTCGATATCAATGGCAATGGTTTCACTTCTAGCCGTCATAAGATTTGACCGTTACGTACTTGAGAAGAAAGTCGCTGTTTTCCGCCGGGCCCCGGTACACCTCGATCGCGTCAGCCGGCAGTGGCTGGTCGACGTAGGTCTCTACCGACGACACATGAATCGCCTTCAGCCCGGGATTGTTGACGAAGCTTTGCAGCGCCGCGACTTCCGCGCTGCTGGCCCCGCCCATGCGCCAGGATTGCTCCAGCACGCCGCTGCGGCGCTGGCCGTCGCTGTCCAGGCCCTGGGCGATGTCGTAATTGCGCCGCGAGGCATAGAACCCGGGGTAGGCCTCATCTGCCGCGTTATCGAAGGTTTGGGCCTGTTCGATCGCCAGGCGCACGTCATCGGGCAAGTCCAGCCTGAGCAGGTCTTCGTAGTAGCCCTGGACCACCAGCAGGTTAGAACCACCATAGACCTCTTCGCCCTGCCCGTCCCGGGTCAGGTATTGATCACCGCAGTAGCTGATGACGTGATCGCCGATAAAGCTCTGGCCAACACTGTGGGTGACCACATCGTGCAGGTCCTGCTCCAGCACCACGCCCTCGCCGAACAGTTGCGCCGCCTCGGGCCGCGCGAGAATGGCGTCGAATTCATCGAGGCTGCGGATCACTTCCTGGCCGCGACCGGCACACGCATGCACGGGCTTGAGGCGGATCGGCCCGGTGTACAGCAAATGGGTCGCCGCCGGCCGCGCGTCTTCCAGGGCATGCACACTCAAGCCATCCAGCACCACATTGCGGATGCGCTCGGCAAACAGCGGCGACCAGCCTTCAGGCGCCACCGCCTCGTTACTCAGCAAGCCGTGGCTGATGGCCTTGGTGCAAATGAAGTCGTGGTCGACATAACCGCCCCACAAGTCCTCGGGGCCTTTGACGCCCAACTGCCGCGCCTGGGCCGCGCCGACCAGGGTCTGGGTAGGTAACAGGTAGAGATCGCGCCCACTGTGCAGCTCTGGGTTATAGCTGCCGCCGTATTTGAGCCCGAGGATGTGCGCCAGCCAGCGGGCCAGGGCGCGGTTGGTTTCGACTTCGTGCAACGGCGCGTCCGGTCGGATTGAATGCGCCACCACGATTTTCTTGCGATTTGTCGGGGTCATGCGTCCCCCTTGGCTGTGCTGCCATGTGTGTAGGGAAACGGTTGCAGGGATCAAGCCAAGGCGGCGTCTGGTTAAACCCGAGGGTAATCAAACGATTGAGGAAAAAGCGATGGCACTTGGCCTGTTTTATTCTGCACGAAGGGCTCCTGATGTCGCGGCGTTCTGCACGATTCAGCCCTGGGTCTTGGTCGGTGTCACACCAAAACGGCTGCGGTAGTCGCTTGGCGCCAGCCCGGTGATTTTCTTGAAGGTGGCGCGGAAGGCGCCCGGGTCCTGATAGCCCACGGTCCAGGCGATGTGATCAATGGTGCCATTGGTGAACTCGAGCATCTGCCGTGCCTTGCCGACCCGCAGGTGCTGGCAGTATTCAGTGGGTTTCAAACCGGTGGCGGCGCGAAACCGCCGCAGGAAGGTGCGCTCCTCAAGCCCCGCCTCCTGAGCCATGGCCGCCAACGAAACATCCACCGCACCGCTGGCCTGCAGCCAATGTTGCACCTTGAGAATCGCAGCGTCGCCATGGGCGAGGATCGGTGCAAAGTTACTGCCGCACTCACTGGCGCTGTCACTGTGCTCGATCACCAGGAAGCACGCGGTGCTGGCGGCGATGCTCGGGCCGAGCAGGCGGTCAACCAGGCGCAGGCCGAGTTCGGACCAGGCCATCAGCCCGGCGGTGGTGATCAGGTCGCCGTCGTCGACAATGGGTTTGTCGGCTTCCAGGCGAATCGCCGGGTAACGGGCGGCGAAAGACTTGGCCGACGTCCAGTGCGTGGTGGCGCTGCGCCCGTCCAGCAGGCCACTTTCCGCCATCAGGATCGAGCCCACGCACACTCCGCCCAGAATGGTCCCGCGGCGGTGCTGCTGGCGTAGCCAATCCAGCAATTCGGCGGAGGCCTGGCCTTCGGAAAACCCCGCGATCGAGGGCGGAATCAGCAAGGCCGTGAGCGATTGGCCGCTGCCGGGCTGGCTGTCGAACACCCGGGTCGGTGCGTGGCCGGTTTCCGCCTGCCAATGGCTGATGCGCAACGCCGGCAATTGCGCGGACTGATGCTCGGCCGCGATCCGGTTGGCGACAGCGAACAGGTCGGTCAAGCCATGCACGGCGGCCATTTGCGCGCCGCTGTAGATCAGCACGCCAAGTTCGACGATCGCCATTGTCAGTTTTCCCTCTGTTATTGTCGGTGCGGCCAATCCCCAGGCGCCACGCCAGCCACGATACTGGACGCATCAACCATCACAAGGAAACCAAACATGGCCAAGCAAGCGCTCATCCTAATCGATATCCAGAACGACTACTTCCCCCAGGGCAAGTGGCCGCTTGACGGTGTGGACGCAGCAGCAGACAAGGCGCAGCAAGTGCTCCAGGCGTTTCGCCAGGCGGGCGATGCAGTGATTCATGTACGCCACGAGTTCACCTCCGACGATGCGCCCTTCTTCACCCCGGGTTCGGAAGGTGCGCATTTGCACCCCAAGGTTCTGAACCAGGCGGACGAGCCGGTGGTGCTCAAGCATTTCGTCAATGCGTTCCGCGACACCAACCTGCGGGCGTTGCTGGAACAACGCAGCATCACCGAGTTGGTCGTGGTCGGCAGCATGAGCCACATGTGCATCGACGGCGTGGCGCGTGCAGCGGCGGACCTGGGCTACACAGTGACCGTGATCCACGATGCCTGCGCCACGCGGGACCTGGAATTCAACGGCACCACCGTGCCGGCGGCCCAGGTGCATGCGGCGTTCATGTCGTCGCTGGGGTTTGCTTATGCGAGCGTGGTGTCGGCTGAAGCGTATTTGAACGCACAGGGCTAAACCTGAAACCGTGCGGCCTCACTAGGAGGCCGCCGATCAAAGGGTTTCCTCGAAAATCGCTACCGCCCGGACAAAACCGGCAGAGGCGTGTTTGATCTTGTAGGGGAAACACGACACTTCAAAACCGTGGGCCGGCAGCGCGTCCAGGTTGGCCAGCTTTTCCATCTGCCCATAGCCGATATCCCGTCCCGCCTTGTGCCCTTCCCAGATGATCGAGCTGTCACCGCTGGCCGCAAACCGCGCCCGGGTATGGCTGAACGGTGCGTCCCAACTCCAGGCATCGGTGCCCACCACGCGCACCCCGCGCTCCAGCAAATACAAGGTGCCCTCGCGGCCGATCCCCACGCCTGCGTCCAGGTAGCCCGGCTGGCCGAACAAGGCTCCCGCACGGGTATTCACCAGCACGATGTCCAGCGGCTGCAACACATGGCCGATACGCTGCAGCTCAGCCTCGATTTGTGCAGCGCTGACCACATGGCCGTCCGGCAAGTGGCGAAAATCGAGCTTCACGCCCGGGCGCAGGCACCAGTCCAGCGGGATTTCATCAATGCCATAGGCCGGCTTGCCGCCATCGGTGGTCGAGGCGTAATGCCACGGCGCATCCATGTGCGTGCCGCTGTGGGTGGTGATGTTCAGGCGCTCGGCCGCCCAGGCTTCCTGGCCGGGCATGTCGTCGATACACAGGCCCGGAAACATCGCGAGTAGCTCCTGGATACCGCCCTGGTGGTCGACGTACTCGATCTTCGGCAGCAGCGGTGGCGGGTCGGTGTAGGGGTTGTTTTCAAGGGTGACCGACAGGTCCACCAGACGACGTTTGCGTTCAGTCATGAAAGCGCCTCTTGAGTCAGTAAGGTGGAATCCACCAGGCGCTGGTCGATGGCGCCGAATACCGACTCGCCCTCGTTGTCCAGTGCCTCGATGCGAATGCGGTCGCCAAACTGCATGAACCCGGTCAGCGGCTGCCCGTGGTCAATCATCTCGATGGCCCGGCGCTCCGAAATACACGCCGAACCCACCGCGCGGTCGACGTTGGACACGGTACCGGAGCCGATGATGGTGCCGGCACGCAAGCGCCGGGTGCGTGCGGCGTGGGCGATCAGGTCAGCGAAGCTGAAGCTCATCTCGGCGCCATGGGGCGC
The DNA here is from genome assembly GCF_029269205.1 of Pseudomonas sp. 1912-s. Taxonomy (NCBI): domain Bacteria; kingdom Pseudomonadati; phylum Pseudomonadota; class Gammaproteobacteria; order Pseudomonadales; family Pseudomonadaceae; genus Pseudomonas; species Pseudomonas sp. 1912-s. Next base: position 120,731 of record NZ_JARIXR010000026.1, read on the forward strand.
GCCAAACCAGCCCTGGTTCCAGGTGACGCTCAGGGGCAGGCACACCCGCCCGTTGTGCCAGGCAGCGCCAAGCGCTTGCGGAGTGACGGCCACCGGCGAAAAACTCGACGAGGGCTTGGCCTGGAAAAACCCGAAGCCGGTGCTGACTTCATGCAGCAGGAAGCCCCGCAGGCTGACGTCGTTGACCAACAGCACCAGCCGCACGTACTGCAACGCCTCATCGGCGGGGCAGCCCATCGGCACCTCATCGACGATCACGGCGAATTCGCCCTCGAAATCGATTCCGTGATTCACGTCCGGCAAAGGCACATCGTCGCAAGGCCCGAGGAAATCGTCGCTGGCGCCCTGGTACATCAACGGAATGCGCTCGTCGGCCATGGGCGGCAGGCTGAAGGCTTTTTGCAGCAGGTGCGCGTGGTTGAGAAACGCCGAACCGTCGCACCACTGATAAGCCCGGGGCAATGGCGCTGCGGCGTGTGTGGGGTCAAACGCAAACGATTCGGGCGCTTGCCCCAGGTTAAGCAACTGGTAGTGCCGGCTCAGCACCGGTTCGGCCTCGGCCCAATTCTCCAGCGCCTGTTGCAAGGTCGCAAAAGGCGGAGCGATGACCGCGTGGCGCAGGTCTCGGGAGACCACCACTAACTGGCCGTCGCGATGGCCGTTTTTCAACGTAGCGAGTTTCATCGAGCATTCCTCAGGGAATAAAACGGTTAATGCAGGACCATGTCGTCCGACACTTGAATCGGATCAAGCAGCCGCACGCCGGCCAGCCACGGTGCGATCAGCGAAACCAGGGCCGCCAGCAGCAATCCCCAGCCGACCATGGCCACCGCGCCTACACGCCCATCGGACACACCGGACAACGCCATGACCAATAACGGGCTGGCAAACTGGCCGCCGAAAAAACCCGCGTTGAACAGGCCGGTGCCTTTGCCGCGGTGTTCGAAGCTCAGGGTGGAAAGTGCCCAACTGAGGACCGTGGGCAACGCCAGCCCACCGCCCAGGCCGTTGACCATCACGGCGATGACCGCCGTGCGGTAGTCGACGGCGTTGGCCAGCAGCAAAATGCCGATGCCGGACACCACAAACGCCAGCGCCAGCAGCAAGCCCGGGCCGAACCGGCTCAGGCGCCGGAAGCACAGGGCACCGACAAACACCGCCGAATGGCCCAGGCCGATGGCCATGCCAATGCGCTGCGGCGAATCAATGCCGATGTGTTCCAGCAGGAAACCGGTTTGCACCGGAACAATGAAAAAGCCCAGGGACGCCAGCACGGTCATGCCGCAAATCACCGACAGTGAGCGCCAGGGAAAACCTGTGCTCCGCGCCACCTCGACCGCCGCGCTGGCGCCCCGCAACGATTCGCGCAACGCCAGGTGCATCAACGGCGCAAGCAGCAGGCCCACGATGTACACCGCAAACGGCAGGCGCCAACCGTGCTCGCCGATGATTCCGCCCAGCATGAAAAATGCGGTGGCCGACAGTGAGGTGACGATGGTTTGCCACGAGAGCAATTGCACTCGGTCGCGGCCGTCGAAGTAGTCGCCGATCAGCGCGGTGCAGCAGGTCATGATCGCCGCCTCCGCCAGGCCCAGGCCGGCGCGGCTGAGCAGAATCGCGTCGAGGTTATCCAGCACCAGCGGCAGCGGCCCGCAGATGCCATACAGCAGCATCGCCAGCACCAGCAGGCGCTTGCGCCCGATGCGGTCGGAGAGCCAGCCGGCGAACGGCGAAAACAACGCGATCATCAGCGCCGGCAACGTCAGCACGATGGGCACGATCAGCCCGACGTTGGCGGTGCCGGAAAAGTGTTCGGCGATGCGGGGCAACACCGGGGCAATCAACACCCCACCGAGAATCGGCAGGCAACTGCCGAGCAACAACAACGGGCCTGATCCGCGCGGGCGAGGCGCGGGGGCAGCTTGCGAGGACGGGTTCATGCGGGGTTTCCTATTGTTGTTATCGGGTGTTCAAAAGGTGCATCAGGCAGCAGGAAATGCGCCAGGGCCGGCAGGAACACCAGTGCACCGAGCATGTTCAGCAGGAACATGAAAGCCAGCAGAATGCCCATGTCTGCCTGGAACTTGATCGGTGAAAAACCCCAGGTGGCGACGCCGACTGCCAGGGTTACCCCCGTCAGCATCACCACTTTGCCAGTGAACAGCAGCGCCTGGTAATAGGCTTGGGACAGGCTGTCACCTGCCTTGCGCCGCGCCAGCAAAATGCTCATGACGTACAGCGCGTAGTCCACGCCGATGCCGACGCCCAAGGCGATCACCGGCAAGGTCGCAACCTTGACGCCGATGCCCAGCCACACCATCAGCACCTCGCACAGGATCGAGGTGAGCATCAGCGGCAGGATCACGCAGACCACCGCGGCAAGGGAGCGGAAGGTCAGCAGGCACAGCACGATCACCGCGCCGTAGACCCAGTACAACATGTCGTGATTGGCCTGCTTGACCACGATATTGGTCGCGGCTTCGATGCCCGCATTGCCGGCCGCCAGCAGGAACTTCACGTCGGCGGTGTCATTGGCCTGGGCGAAGGCCTCGATTTCGTTCACCAGCCGCGTCAACGTCACGGCTTTGTGGTCACGCAAGTAGGCGTAGAGCGTGAGGGTGTTGCAACTCTGGTTGAACAGCTCACGCGGTGCCCGCCCGGTGATGGAGTTGAGCAACGCCTGGTTCCGGGTCAGGTCATACCACTTCGGGTTGCCTTCGCTCATGCCCACCAACAGGCTGCGGTTGAGGCTGGCCAGCGACGCCGTGGACTCCACGCCCGGCAGTTGGCGCAAGCGCCACTCCAGTGCATCCACGCGCATCAAGGTGGTGTAGTCGGAGCAGGCGCCGTCAGGTGTGCGCACGATCACCGCGAACACGTCGCTGCTGGCGCCGTAGTGGGCGACCATAAACCCGTTGTCGCGGTTATAGCGCGAGTCGGCCCGCAGCTCCGGGGCGCCGGCGTCGAGATCGCCGACTTGCAGCTGCTGGCTGACCCACCAGCCGCCGCCGGCCAGCAATGCGCTGATCATCAGCGTGCCGGTGGCCCAGCGGCGCTGGGTAAACCGGTCGAGGAACGCCCACAACGGATGCTTGCGCCCATGCCGGTCAGCCTCTTCACTGCGCAGGCTGCGAGCGGCGGCCCGGGCACTGACACCCCAGTAGCTGAGGAGAATCGGCAGCAGGATCAGGTTGGTGAACACCAGCACCGCGACACCCATGCTGGCGATCAATGCCAGGTCCTGGATGACCTTGATGTCGATCAGCATCAACACGCCAAACCCCACCGCGTCACACAGCAAGGCGGTAAGGCCGGCGAGAAACAACCGCCGAAAGGTGAAGCGCGCCGCCACTTGCCGGTGCATGCCGCGCCCGATGTCTTGCATGATGCCGTTCATTTTCTGTGCGCCATGGCTCATGCCGATGGCCAACACCAGGAACGGTACAAGCACCGAATAGGGGTCAAGTTCGAACCCCAGCAACGCCACCAGGCCCAGTTGCCAGACCACCGCAATCAACGAGCAGGCCATCACCAGCAAGGTGCTGCGCAGGCAGCGGGTGAATGCGTAGAGCATCAGCGTGGCGATCAGAATCGCCGCCGCGAAAAACAGCAGCACCTGGCGCAACCCATCGATCAGGTCGCCCACCACCTTGATGAAACCGGTGATGTGAATCGTCAGGCCCTGAGCCTGGAACTCGCTGCGCAGTTGCTCCAGCTGTTGGGACAACGCGCTGTAGTCGAGGGCTTTACCGGTTTGCGCGTCGACGTCCATCAAGGGCACGAAGATCAGGCTGGAGCGGCCGTCCAGGGCGATGGTCTGGCCGATCTCACCGGAGCGCGTGGCATTGCGGCGCACCGTTTCCAGGCTGCTGGCCGAACCGTCGTAGTCATCGGGGATCACCCGGCCGCCTTCCACGCCCTCCTCGGTCACCGCCATCCAGCGCATGTTGGGGGTCCACAGGGATTTCATGAAAGGCCGGTCGACACCCGGCAGCAAAAATACTTTGTCGTTAAGACGGGCCAGCAATTCCAGGTAGTGCGCGTCGTAAATGGTGGTGCCGGGCGCCTCGACGGCGATGCGAACCGCGTTGCCCAACCCGGTGAGTTCCTTTTGGTTGGCCAGGTAATTGGCAAGGTAGGGATGCCCCGTGGGGATCATTTTTTCAAAGCTGGCGTTGAGCCCAAGGCGGGTGCTGGCGGCGCCGAGGCCCAGGGTCAACAGCAGGCACAGCCACAGCACGAGGCTGCGATGGTTGAACAGCGCCCGCTCAATCAGCGAGCCGGAATGGCGGTCGAAGTCCTGGAGACTGTGCTCAGGGCCTCGCTGCAGGTCGAGCGGATTACGAAGATGCGTCATTGCCCGTTCACCTGTTCCAATCGTTTGATGCCGCGCGCGCCCACCACGACCCACTGGCCGTCGCCCGCCTGACTGAGGGAGGCCACCGCGCCAACGGCCGGCAGCCCTTGCTCGCGTAAAGCATCACCCTCGGCGCTGAGTAAAAGGTGGCCACTCTGGTCAGCGAGCATCACACCGGCGCGGGTTGAACGCGCTGCGACCACGCTGCTGTTGAACGGGTTATTCACGGCCTGCCATTGCTGGCCCTGATCGCTACTGCGCCAGACGTTCCCGCGCAATCCCGCCACCAGAACCGAGCCATCGGCTGCCAGGTTCAGGGTAAAAAAGCTGCCGTCGTACGGGCTGGGCAACCGCGTGAAATGCGCGCCACCGTCTGCGGATGTCCACAACGCGCCCTGTTCTCCCGCGACGAAAATCCGTACGCCTTGAACAGCGATCGCGTACAGGTGATTGCCCGCCGGGTTGTCCAGGCGGTCGACCCAGGACTGCCAGCTCACGCCACCGTCTTCGGTATGCAGGATCAGGCCGAAAGCACCCACCACAGTGCCTTGCCGTTCGTTGCTGAAATGCACGGCCAGCCAGGGTTTGTCGGCACCGTCTGCGACAAATCCCTGGGCCACCTTGAGTTGCCGTGCGGAGGCGTCCGGGGCCGCACGCACGGCATCGAGTACGCGTTGGGCGGCGGCGTTGCCGTCCAGTTGGAGCTGCCAGCTTTCGCCACCGTCGACGGTGTGCAGGACCACGCCGGCATGCCCCACTGCCCAGCCTTGCGCGGCCGTGGCAAAGCTGACCGAGGTCAGGCTTGCGCTGGTGGGCACCGGGGCCTGGCGCCAGTGTTGGCCGCCGTCGTCCGAAAGCACGATCAAGCCCTGCTCACCGACGGCCACCAGGCGTGCTCCTGCCTCGGCGATATCGATAAGCACTGCCTGGGTGGGCGCCGCCACCTGCAACGCCGGGCGCTGCAGGACATCACTGACGGGCGCCTCGGCAGCATGGGCTGCCAGGCAAATGCCCAGCACGCCCAGCGCCAGCCATACGGGTTGCCCACGCATCAACGCACACCATCGGCCGCCAGGCCGTCCGGGCTGAAATCACTGTCGGGGAACGGCGCGACCACATCGTTGTGCACGCGTTTTTCGGTGACCACGTTGTGGGCCATCCAGGCACCGGTCTGCAGGTCGTACTGGCCGTACAAACCGCGCACCAGCCCGGGCAATTGCGGCATCAGGTACGGCAGTTGAAAGTAGGTGCGCCACAATTGGTGATTGGCGTCCCAGCTGTCGCCGAGTACGGCCATCCAGGTGTCTTCGTCTACGTAGAAGCGGCGCTTGGGCATGCTGTGGCGTTTGCCGGCGACCAGGTTGCCTTCAATCACCCACACGCGATGCAGTTCCCAGCGCATGTGGTCGGGGTTGAGGAAACGTTCGCCGAGGATCGCGTCGTCCTTGGCCGGTTGCAGGATCTTGTTGCTGTTGTAGGGAATCAGCATTTCCTGCTTGCCGACGATCTTCCAGTCATAGCGGTCGAGCGGTCCGGTGAATACCGAGACCTCGTCAAAGTTGGCCACACCGGAACTGGTGGGCGTGGGCGTGTCGTAAGACGACACCGGCAGTTTGCGCACACGGCGCTGGCCGGCCAGGTAGACCCAGGATTGCGGGCCGCCGTTGGCGTAATCCAGCGGCTCACGGCCCAGCAAGGCTTCACCGGCCCGTTGCGGCGGGCCGAGGTTGACCAGGCGGGTCATCCAGTACACCCCTTTGTATTCGGGTTTACCGTCCTGGAAGTAATACGGCATCTCGCGCTGCGCCTGTACCGTGGCTGACAGAATGCGCTGGCCGCTGGCGGTGATCACGTACACGTTGTAGTCGTTCTTCCAGGCCACGCCGCGCCAGCTCAGGTGATGGTTCCAGATCACTTCGGCGCCGGTGGTCGGGACAGGGAACGGAATGCCGCCACTGGCGCCTTCCAGGGTGTTGCCCTCATGAGTGAGGTGCGCGGCCGTGGCGTTTTTCAGGGTGTTGTCGTAGACCCATTGCGGCGCGGCGGCGGTGCGCCGGCTCGGGTACACGTCGATGCGGTAGGTCGGGTATTTGGCGAACAGCGCTTTTTGCCCGTCGCTGAGTTTGTCGGCGTACTGCGCGACGTTTTGCGGGGTGACCGAGTACAGCGGTTTGTCACTGGCAAAGTAGTCCGGCAGGCGCGGGCCCGGGTTGACGCCAGCCGGCACCTGGGTAAAACCCTTGTCCCACGCGGGAATACTGCCATCGGCATTGCCGGCGCGCTCGGCACCCAACGGGGTGAGCGTGGACTTGAGTTGCTGGGCCTGGGCGTCGGTTGCAGCCCAGCCTGAGGGCGCGACGGCCACCAACAGACCCGCGAGCATCAACGGTTGGAGTTTCATGAAACACACCTCTGTTTATTGTTGTTATGCAGCCACGGTCAAAATGATCGCTGGACGGTAAAGGCGATAAAGTCGCGGTCCTTGAGCGGTTGCCCATAGGTGTTGGCGTTACGGCTATCGAGGAAGTTGTCGCTGCCGCCGATGTAGTGCGTGTAGTTGAGGCCGGCCTTCCAGGTTTGCAGGTACTCAAGCTGCAGGCCGATGCTCACATCACCGCCTTTGTCGCCCACGCCGTTGTTGAATTTGCTGATCACCGACGAGCGCCCTTTCGGGTTGTAGCCCAGGCCGAGCGGCACACTCAGGTCGACGCCGGGGTACACCTGGAAGAAGTTGGGGGTGAAGCTCATGCGCACGCCCCAGGCATCGCGCTCGCTGTTGGGGTCGAGCGCGGCAGCGTTTTTGGTGATGCTGGTGCGCCGGTGCCAGGCCACTTCACCCGCCAGGCTGGCGGAGTCCCAAATGCCGTTGCTGTTGAACGAGTAGAGGCTGGAGAGCTGGGCGTGCAGCGAGTTGCCCACGGCATACAGGGCATGGCTGTCGTTGTCTCCCAAGCCCGTCGGGTTGGCCTGGGACACGCTCACCAGCGGCGTATTGCGCCGTACCGAGACTTCACCGGCAACGTTGGCATCGCCCACCGAGGTGCTGAAGCTGGCGCCAAAAGCGCGAATCCCTTCGGCGTACACCAGTTGGTATTCGCCCAGTTGACCGGTCAACGGGTTGGGCCCGCCGGGATTGGCGCGGGTGTAAACCATCGGGTCTTTGGCGTGGTAGCGGATTGCATAGAGGCCAAAATCGGTGTTCCAGTCTTCAGGCGAAAACCGCAGCGACAGACCGTACTGGCCCTTGTCATCGGCCTTGATGTCCTTGCCGTGGAAGAACGCCAACGGTTGTTGGTTGGGGCCGATCGGGCCACCCACAATCAAGCGCTCACCGCCCTCGCCCACCACATCCGAGGTGGAAAAATAACTGCCCACGGCGGGGATGCGGTTCTCTTCCCACGCAAACTGGTAGTACGCCGCCACCGAGACATTCGGCCGCAACTGGACCTGCCCGGAGAATTGGTTGACCGGGCGAATCAATTCCTTGAACGGCGTATTGGGTACAGAGGTGGCCTTGATGATGTCCACCGGTGCTTGCCCGCCCGCAATGCCGTTGGCCCCGAAGAACAGGCTTTCGCCCCACAGCACGGTGTGCCGGCCCAGGCGGAAACTGGTGGGCAGTTCGCCGAGGTTGCCCTTGCCGAAGACAAACGCATCGAGGATCTCGGCGTCGCTGCCGTGCAGCTTGCGGGTGTCGTCCGTGAAGTGGTCGTAGCTGACTGAGCGCTGATTGGCGGTGGCCGGGGAATCGTTGTCGTTGCTGCCTTCATACACGCTGTCATACCAGCCGGCCGCACTGACGCGGGCGCCGAAGTTGTTATAGCGCGCATCAAATTCGGACAGGATATTCAGCCGGTTGGAGATCAGGCCTTTGTTGAAGTTACGGTCGCTGTCGTCCTGGTTGACCGTGCTGACAAGCTTGCTGTCCCGGTCTTTGACGCGCCAGGCAGCGTTGTACTTGAGGGTGTTGTCCCAACGCAGACGCACGTCTGAATCGCCGGTGTCGATTTCAAATGCACCCGCGTGATGGACCCAGCCCACTGCGGCAAGCGCCGCGGCGAGAGTGGCCCAATGGCAAGGCGGCCGGACGCTGCTCATACGTTCCCGTTTCATCAATACCAACCTCTGACTTGTTATTTTTGTCTTGAAAGGTCTTTTGAGAACCGGCGCTCCTGCCGCTTCTGGAATCGATAATAGGGAGGGCCAAACAATCCGAACAATCGATTATCGGGATGCCATCCATCCAAAAAAAGTGATACAACGCGCCATGCTCATCTGGAGGCACGACCATGCGTTTTCATCACCTGGATTTGAATTTGCTGGTGGTCCTCGACACCCTGCTCACCGAACAGAACATCACGCGCGCCGCGCAGCGCCTGAACGTCAGCCAGTCGGCGGCCAGCGGCTTGCTGGCGCGGTTGCGCGATTATTTTGATGATGAGTTGCTGGTGCAGGTGGGGCGCAAGATGTTGCCGACGCCACTCGCCCAAGGCCTGGCCGAGCCGGTGCGTCGGGTGCTGCTGGATATTCAATCGACGATCGTCAACAAACCCGAATTTGACCCGCTGACCTGCAAGCGCCACTTCAAGCTGATCGCCACCGATTTTGTGACCACGGTCATTCTCGGCCCGCTGACCCAACGCCTGCAGCAACGGGCGCCGCACATCACGCTCGATATCCAGCACGCCTCCGATCACTACAACCAGATGCTGACCCAGGGCGAAGTGGACTTTGTGATCATGCCCGATCAGTACCTGTCGGACCTGCATGCCAAGGAGCTGTTGTTCGAGGATGACTACCAGTGCGTGGTCTGGTCGCAGAACAGCCTGGTGGGCGATCACCTCAGCCTGGAGGAGTACCTGAGCCTGGGGCACATTGCGGTCAACTTCGGCAGTGCCCGCGAACCCAGCTTCAGTGAAAAAATCCTTCAGGGGTATGGCCAGGCGCGCCGGGTCGAGTTGACCACCAGCAGCTTCAACACGGTGCCGCATCTGCTGGTGGGCACCCAACGGGTCGCGGTGATCCCGCGAAGCCTGGCGACCCTGTATGGCGATTTTTTGTCATTGCGCGCGCTGGCGCCGCCCTTTGAACTGCCGTTGCTGCGCGAATTCACCTTGTGGAACAAAGTGCTCGACAGTGACCCGGCGCACCGCTGGATGCGCCACTTGCTTCAGGAAGTGGCGGCGGAATACAGCGAGCGGGTGGCGGGGTTGTTCAACGGGTCGCGATGATGAACAGCCGAGGGAACGGCAGCAGGACGGTGCCATCGGCCAGCGCCGGATAGGCCTGGGTGATCCGCGCCAGGTACTCATCGAGGAAGGCGCTCTTTTCTGAGTCAGTCAGGGGCGCCAGGAACGGACGCAATGCCGACCCCTTGAACCACTCCACCACTGCGGCAGAGCCTGCCAGTGGATGGTGGTACGTGGTGCGCCATACATCCACGGTGGAGCAGTGTTTGCTCAGCAGCTCAAAGTAGTAGCTCGCCGTATGACGTTCGTTGTGTTTCACAGCGCCGATCTTTGCGGCCCATGGACCGTCCGCCGCGATTTCCCGCGCCAGCTTGTGGGCCGGCTCATCAAGGTTGTCGGGCGTCTGCACGGCCAGGGTGCCGCCTTCGGTCAGTTGATTGACCAAGTGCGGATACAACGTGGCGTGATCCGGCAACCATTGCAGTGAAGCATTGGCGAGGATGACGTCGAATTTCTGCGCCGGGTTCCAGGCGCCGATGTCAGCCAATTCGAAGTTCAACGTGGGCAGCCGCTTGCGGGCATCGATCAGCATGTCATCGGAACTGTCCATGCCGGTGACCAATGCCTTCGGAAAACGCTCGGCCAGCACCTCGGTGGAGTTGCCCGGGCCACATCCCAGGTCGACGGCAGTGCGCACATCGCCCTCAGGGATGGCCGCCACCAGATCCCGGACGGGACGGGTGCGCTGTTGTTCAAACATCGAGTATTGCTTGGCTGACCAGGTCATTGCGGCATTCCTTCTTCTGTGAGGAGTGACGACAGCCTAAATCTTGTGATCCATGAGAACAAATGCCAGGATTAACCATCTCCCATACCTCAAAAGTATTCCTATGCTGGAACTCAGGCAGCTCAAGGCCTTCGTCGCGATTGCCGAAGAAGGCTACATCACCCGCGCGGCAGAACGACTGGGCATGCAGCAACCGCCCCTGACGCGCCTGTTGCAAAGCCTGGAAGCCGAATTGGGCGTGGTGCTGATGGAGCGCCTGCCACGGGGCGTGCGCCCGACCACGGCGGGTTTGGCCTTGCTGGAGGAAGCTCGACATATTCTGGCCAGCGTCGACGGCGTGGCCGACATTGTGCGCCGCGCCGCCCGGGGTGAACGCGGGCGGCTGGCCATTGGTTTTACCAGCTCCGCCGCCTTGCACCCGTTTGTGCCCAGCGTATTGCGCCTGTTTCGGGAAACCTTTGTCGGCGTTTCCGTGGTCCTGGAAGAAGCCGGTACCGGCGAACTGTTGGACGCGTTGCTGCATGAAAAACTCGATGCGGCGTTCATCCGCTCGCCGCTGAGCGGGACACAAGCGTTGCAGGATGAGCCGATTCTGGTGGAGCCAATGTTGCTGGCGCTGCCCACTGATCATCCGCTGGCGATCGACCCGTCGACCCCGCTGCCGTTGGCGGCATTGGCGACGGAGGCATTTGTACTGTATCGGCGTAGGGTGGGGTTGGGGTTGTATGACGCAATTCTGGTGGCGTGCCGCGAGGCGGGGTTCAGCCCGCAGGTGGTGCAGGAGGCGCCGCGCATGACGGCGACGTTGAGCCTGGTGGCTGCCGGACTTGGGGTTTCGATTGTGCCCGCCTCCATGCAGCGCTTGCGGGGTGACGGGATTGTGTATCGCGAGCTTTCGGAGTGCCGGAGCCTGGTGGCGCCGTTGCACCTGGCGACCCGGGTGGGTGATACGTCGTCGGTACTGGAAAGGTTTCGGGAGTTGGTAGTGAACGCCGCGTCTACCGACGTATAGCAGGTCGGCGGGCACGAAACGAAAAACCCCCGAGGCCAAGGCCGTCGGGGGTTTTCAGGTGTTACGCGACAGTTCGGGTCTCAAGCGACCTTAGAACGGAATATCGTCATCAAAGCTGTCGAAGTCGGCTGCCGGCTGAGGCGCTGCCTGCTGTGGCGCTGGACGCGACTCACGCTGTGGCTGCTGGGTTGGCTGCGGACGCGACTGCTGCTGTGGACGCGGTGCCGAGTTGGACATGCCACCCTGGCCCTGTTGGTCGCCCTGTGGACGGCCGCCCAGCAGCTGCATGGTGCCTTGCATGTCGACCACGATTTCAGTGGTGTAACGCTTGATGCCGTCTTTTTCCCACTCGCGGGTCTGCAGTTTGCCTTCGATATAGACCTGCGAACCTTTGCGCAGGTATTCACCGGCGATCTCAGCAACCTTGCCGAACATCGACACACGGTGCCATTCGGTTTTCTCGACCTTCTGGCCGGTTTGCTTGTCGGTCCACTGCTCGCTGGTCGCCAGACTCAGGTTGGTCACGGCGTTACCGTTCGGCAGGTAGCGAACTTCGGGATCCTGGCCGCATGTACCGACCAATATGACTTTGTTAACCCCACGGGCCATAACGTTCTCCTAGGCTGGGCGCGCTGTCGGCACTGGGTTGACCAGTTGCTCGAGCGTCGCGCGATCCAATAATTCGGTGTCCAATTTGATGTAAATGGCCGCCTCTTCAGCAACCACGACTGCATCTGTTACCCCAACGACGGCCTTCAGGCGCTCTACCAGACCGGCTTCACGAATCGCTTCGGGCGATAACGGCAGACGCAGGCTTGTGACGTATGGGGGTTCGCGCATGGTAACAGCAAAGGCCAGCCAAAGTGCAGCCAGCCCGGCGCATCCAAGGAACACAACCGACAAACCGCCATGCTGGAACATCCAGCCGCCCATGATCCCGCCCAGTGCAGAACCGAGGAACTGGCTGGTGGAATACACGCCCATCGCCGTGCCTTTGCCGCCGGCCGGTGAAACCTTGCTGATCAGCGAAGGCAATGAAGCCTCCAGCAGGTTGAACGCGGTGAAGAACACCACCGTGCCGATCACCAGCGCCCGCAGGCTGTCGCCGAACTGCCAGAAGAATAGCTCAGTGAGCATCAATGTCGCGACGGCGCCCAGCAGAACTCGTTTCATTTTGCGTTTCTTCTCGCCGTAGATGATGAACGGGATCATGGCGAAGAATGAAATCAGCAGCGCAGTCAGGTAGACCCACCAGTGCTGCTCCTTGGGCAGCCCGGCTTTTTGCACCAGGGCCAGGGGCAAGGCGACGAAGCTGCACATCAGCATCGCGTGTAATACGAAGATACCCAAATCCAGGCGGAGCAGGTCCGGGTGCTTGAGCGTGGGCAGCAGCGCCTGTTTCGCCACGCCGGATTCACGGTGCTGCAACGGCCCGGTGGAACGCGGCACCATGAAGGCGACGATCACGATGCCGAACAACGCCATGCCACCGGTGGCCAGGAACAGGCCGTGCAAGCCGAACGCGCGGGTCAGCAGCGGGCCAACCACCATCGCCACGGCGAACGAAAGACCGATGGTCATGCCGATCATGGCCATGGCCTTGGTGCGGTGTTGTTCGCGGGTCAGGTCGGAAAGCAGTGCCATGACGGCGGCGGAAATCGCCCCCGCGCCTTGCAGGACACGCCCGGCGATCACGCCCCAGATCGAGTCGGCATTGGCGGCGAGCACGCTGCCCAGGGCGAAGACGATCAGCCCCAGGTAGATCACCGGCCGGCGGCCGATGCGGTCGGAAATGATCCCGAACGGAATCTGAAACAGCGCCTGGGTCAGGCCATAGGCGCCAATCGCCAGGCCGATCAGGGCCGGGGTCGCTCCTGCGAGATCCATTCCATAGGTCGCCAGCACCGGCAACACCATAAACATGCCAAGCATACGGAAGGCGAACACCAGGGCCAGACCGCTTGCTGCGCGGGTCTCGCTGCCACTCATGCGTTCGCTGTGGGGATCGTGCATGGAAAAACCTCGTGTGAACCGGCGGCGATTCTACCAGTCCCATCGATTGAGAGGGTATATGCGGCGCTTTGCCGCGCAGCTTTCATGTAAGGCTGCACCCGGCACTTTGACAGTGTATATTCATCCAGTCTTTAGCCGTATACTCCTGCATTATTTACGCCCGCCGTGCGAGGCCATCTTGGACAAGATCCTGATTCGTGGGGCTCGAACCCACAACCTGAAGAACATCGACCTGACCCTGCCACGGGACAAACTGATCGTCATCACCGGCTTGTCCGGGTCCGGCAAGTCGTCCCTGGCGTTTGACACGCTGTACGCCGAAGGCCAGCGCCGCTACGTGGAATCCCTGTCGGCCTATGCCCGCCAGTTCCTGTCGATGATGGAAAAGCCCGACGTCGACACCATTGAAGGCCTGTCGCCAGCGATCTCCATCGAACAGAAATCGACGTCCCACAACCCGCGCTCTACCGTGGGCACCATCACCGAGATCTACGACTACCTGCGCCTGCTGTATGCCCGCGTGGGTATTCCCCGCTGCCCGGACCACGACATTCCCCTGGAAGCCCAGACCGTCAGCCAGATGGTCGACCTGGTGCTGGCCCAGCCGGAAGGCGCCAAGCTGATGCTGCTGGCACCGGTGATTCGCGAGCGCAAGGGTGAACACCTTTCCGTCTTTGAAGAGCTGCGTGCCCAAGGTTTCGTGCGGGCCCGGATCAACGGCAAGCTCTACGAGCTGGACGAAGCGCCGAAGCTGGATAAACAGAAGAAGCACTCGATTGATGTGGTGGTCGACCGGTTCAAGGTGCGTGCCGACTTGCAGCAGCGCCTGGCGGAATCGTTCGAGACCGCGTTGAAGCTGGCGGACGGCATCGCCCTGGTGGCGCCGATGGACGACGAACCCGGCGAAGAAATCATCTTCTCCGCGCGCTTCGCCTGCCCGATCTGCGGCCACGCCATCAGCGAGCTGGAACCGAAACTGTTTTCCTTCAACAACCCGGCCGGCGCTTGCCCGACCTGTGATGGCCTGGGGGTTAAGCAATTCTTCGACATCAAGCGCCTGGTCAACGGTGACCTCACGCTGGCGGAAGGCGCGATACGCGGCTGGGACAGGCGTAACGTCTATTACTTCCAGATGCTGGGTTCGCTGGCGTCGCACTACAAGTTCAGCCTCGAAGTGCCCTTCAACGAGCTGACGGCCGAACATCAGAAATTCATCCTGCATGGCAGCGGTTCGCAGAACGTCGACTTCAAGTACCTGAACGACCGTGGCGATATCGTCAAACGCTCCCACCCGTTCGAAGGCATCGTGCCGAACCTGGAGCGCCGTTACCGCGAGACCGAGTCGGCCAGCGTGCGCGAGGAACTGGCCAAGTTCCTGAGCACCCAGCCGTGCCCGGATTGCCGTGGCACCCGCCTGCGCCGTGAAGCGCGGCATGTATGGGTCGGTGAGAAAACCCTGCCGGCGGTGACCAACCTGCCGATTGGCGATGCCTGCGAATACTTCGGCACGCTGAAGTTGACCGGCCGCCGCGGTGAGATTGCCGACAAGATCCTCAAGGAGATCCGCGAACGGCTGCAGTTCCTGGTTAACGTAGGCCTGGACTATCTGTCGCTGGACCGCAGCGCCGACACGCTTTCCGGTGGTGAAGCACAGCGGATTCGCCTGGCCAGCCAGATTGGCGCCGGCCTGGTAGGCGTGCTGTACATTCTTGATGAGCCGTCAATTGGCCTGCATCAACGGGACAACGATCGTCTGCTGGGTACTCTGAAGCACCTGCGGGACATCGGTAACACGGTGATCGTCGTCGAGCACGATGAAGATGCCATTCGTCTTGCGGACTACGTGGTAGATATCGGCCCGGGTGCCGGTGTGCACGGTGGGCATATTGTTGCCGAGGGCACGCCTGCCGAAGTGATGGCGCATCCTGATTCGTTGACCGGTAAATACCTGTCTGGCCGCGTGAAGATCGCCGTGCCGGCCAAACGTACGCCGCGCAACAAGAAGATGGCACTGCACCTCAAGGGCGCGCGTGGCAACAACTTGCGCAATGTTGATCTGGAAATTCCGCTGGGTCTGCTGACCTGTGTGACCGGTGTATCCGGTTCGGGCAAGTCGACACTGATCAACAACACGCTGTTTCCATTGAGCGCCACAGCGCTGAACGGTGCGACCACCCTGGAAGCCGCCGCTCACGACAGCATCAAAGGCCTTGAGCATCTGGACAAGGTGGTCGATATCGACCAAAGCCCGATTGGGCGTACGCCGCGCTCCAACCCGGCGACCTACACCGGGCTGTTCACGCCGATTCGCGAGCTGTTCGCCGGTGTGCCGGAGTCGCGCTCCCGTGGCTACGGGCCTGGGCGGTTCTCGTTCAACGTCAAGGGCGGGCGCTGCGAGGCGTGCCAGGGCGATGGCTTGATCAAGGTGGAGATGCACTTCCTGCCGGACATCTACGTGCCCTGCGACGTGTGCAAGAGCAAGCGCTACAACCGCGAAACCCTGGAGATCAAGTACAAGGGCAAAAGCATCCACGAAACCCTCGAGATGACGATCGAGGAAGCCCGGGTGTTCTTTGATGCGGTACCGGCTCTGGCGCGCAAGCTGCAGACACTGATGGATGTCGGCCTGTCGTACATCAAGCTGGGTCAGTCGGCGACCACGTTGTCGGGTGGCGAGGCGCAGCGGGTCAAGCTGTCTCGCGAGCTGTCCAAGCGTGATACCGGCAAAACCCTGTATATCCTCGATGAGCCGACCACGGGCCTGCACTTTGCCGATATTCAGCAACTGCTGGACGTGCTGCACCGTTTGCGCGACCACGGCAACACGGTGGTGGTGATCGAGCACAACCTGGACGTGATCAAGACCGCCGACTGGCTGGTGGACCTTGGGCCGGAAGGCGGCTCCAAAGGTGGGCAAATCATTGCGGTCGGCACACCGGAGCAAGTGTCTGAGATGAAGCAATCTCACACCGGCTTCTACCTCAAGCCTCTGTTGGCCCGCGACAAGGACTGATTATTCAGGCCCACGAAAAAGCCCCTGTCACCGTGTAAGTGACAGGGGCTTTTTTGTAGCCGGGAGAATCAGAACTGCGATTGCAGGTAGTTCTCCAGGCCAATCAACTTGATCAGGCCCAACTGCTTTTCCAGCCAGTAAGTGTGATCTTCTTCGGTGTCATTCAACTGCACCCGCAGGATTTCCCGCGTGACGTAGTCGTTGTGCTGCTCGCAGAGCTCAATGCCCTTGCAGAGCGCGGCACGGACCTTGTACTCAAGGCGCAAGTCGCTGGCGAGCATCTCAGGCACCGTGGTGCCGGTGTCCAGGTCGTCGGGACGCATACGTGGCGTGCCTTCGAGCATCAGGATACGGCGCATCAGTGCGTCGGCGTGCTGTGCCTCT
Organism: Pseudomonas sp. 1912-s; assembly: GCF_029269205.1. Classification (NCBI taxonomy): domain Bacteria; kingdom Pseudomonadati; phylum Pseudomonadota; class Gammaproteobacteria; order Pseudomonadales; family Pseudomonadaceae; genus Pseudomonas; species Pseudomonas sp. 1912-s. The sequence continues at coordinate 137,486 of NZ_JARIXR010000026.1, forward strand.
TCTTCCATTTCATGGTTGATACGCTCGTAGAGCTCAGTAAAGCCCCAGTCTTCGTACATCCGCGAGTGAATGAAATATTGGTCACGAGCAGCCAGTTCGCCCGTCAGCAACGTGTTGAGGTAATCGATTACGTCGGGGTGACCTTGCATCGCCCTACATCTCCCTGCTTGAAAGTCTGTAGTTTGAACCATGATGACCCGGAGGTCACGGGACCAACGGCAGAAAAGTGAAGATTTCCGGTGAAAAGTAGCTGAAATAACGCAAAAACCGCCCAAATGAGGGCGGTTCTGCTTATCGTTTAGAGTTAGTTAAGCGATACACCCAGTGCAGATGCGATCCCTTCTCCATAAGCAGGATCTGCCTTGAAGAAGTACTGCAACTGGCGCTGAACCACGTCGCTGGAAACACCCGCCATGGCGCCGGCGATGTTGTTGATCAGCAGGGCTTTCTGCTCATCGTTCATCAGGCGGAACAGCGCACCCGCGTGGCTGTAGTAGTCGGTGTCTTCGCGGTGATCGTAACGGTCTGCCGCGCCGTTCAGGGCCAACGCCGGCTCGGCATACTGCGGAGCCTGCTTCGGTGCATCGGCGTAGCTGTTTGGCTCGTAGTTGGGAGCCGCGCCGCCATTGCTGCCAAATGCCATCGAACCATCGCGCTGGTAGCTGTTAACCGGGCTGCGTGGCGCGTTCACCGGCAGGTGCTGGTGGTTGGTGCCTACACGGTAGCGGTGGGCATCCGCGTAAGCGAACACACGACCTTGCAGCATACGGTCTGGCGACAAGCCAACACCTGGGACCATGTTGCTTGGACCGAACGCAGCTTGCTCAACTTCAGCAAAGTAGTTCTGCGGGTTGCGGTTCAGTTCCAGTTCACCGACTTCGATCAGCGGGAACTCTTTCTGCGACCAGGTTTTGGTCACGTCGAACGGGTTTTCGTAGTGAGCGTTGGCCTGGGCTTCAGTCATGATCTGGATGCACACGCGCCATTTCGGGAAATCACCGCGTTCGATTGCCCCAAACAGGTCACGTTGGGCGTAATCAGGGTCGGTACCCGCCAGGCGTGCGGCGTCAGCAGGCGCCAGATTTTTGATGCCTTGCTTGGTCTTGTAGTGCCACTTCACCCAGTGACGCTCACCGCGGGCGTTGATCAGGCTGTAGGTGTGGCTGCCAAAGCCGTGCATGTGACGGTAGCCGTCGGGGATGCCACGGTCCGAAAACAGGATAGTGACCTGATGCAGCGCCTCAGGGGAATGCGACCAGAAGTCCCACATCATCTGTGCACTTTTCAGGTTGCTTTGCGGCAGGCGCTTTTGGGTGTGGATGAAGTCCGGGAATTTAAGTGGATCACGGATGAAGAACACCGGGGTGTTGTTGCCCACGATGTCCCAGTTGCCTTCTTCGGTGTAAAACTTCAAGGCGAAACCACGCGGGTCGCGCTCGGTATCAGCCGAGCCGCGCTCGCCACCTACGGTAGAGAAACGCAGGAACGTCGGCGTTTGTTTGCCCACGGCCTCAAACAGCTTGGCACTGGTGTACTGAGTAATGTCTTGGGTGACGGTGAAAGTACCGTAAGCACCCGAACCTTTTGCGTGGACACGACGCTCAGGGATGTTTTCACGGTTGAAGTGGGCGAGCTTCTCGATCAGGTGAAAATCGTCGAGCAGCAATGGACCGCGCGGGCCGGCGGAGCGGGAGTTCTGGTTATCGGCAACGGGAGCACCGCTGGCGGTAGTAAGGGTTTTATTCTGGCTCATGCTCAATCTTCCTCAGGTCAGACTCGAAACTGCCGGCTAATCGGCTTGGAGGGAGTATTGACCAGGAAGGTGACACCTTCAAATTCATTAAATCATGAGCTTCGATAGAATTTAACTAACGAACTATCCAAGCGGATAGCTAAAAGCGACTTAATGAGTCGAATGCGCTGTTGCTGAGGTGCTTCCAGTTTTACAGCGCGCACAAAAAACCGGGCACTGGGCCCGGTTCTTCGTTACAGACTGACGTCTTACTCAGCGGATACAGCTTCACCGCCAACTGGACGATCGATCAGCTCAACGTACGCCATAGGCGCGTTGTCACCAGCGCGGAAACCGCACTTGAGGATGCGCAGGTAGCCACCCTCACGGGTAGCGTAACGCTTGCCCAGGTCGTTGAAGAGCTTACCAACGATAGCTTTCGAACGAGTACGGTCGAAAGCCAGACGGCGGTTAGCCAGGCTGTCTGTCTTGGCCAAAGTAATCAGCGGCTCAGCAACGCGACGCAGTTCTTTAGCTTTCGGCAGTGTAGTTTTGATCAGCTCGTGCTCGAACAGCGACACCGCCATGTTCTGGAACATAGCCTTACGGTGCGAGCTGGTACGGCTCAGGTGACGACCACTTTTACGATGACGCATGGTTCATTCCTTACCAAACTCACGTTCGGTGATTACGACGATCAGGCAGTCGCCTTGTCGTCCTTCTTAAGACTTGCAGGCGGCCAGTTGTCGAGGCGCATGCCGAGGGACAGACCGCGGGAGGCCAGAACGTCCTTGATTTCAGTCAAGGATTTCTTGCCCAGGTTCGGAGTCTTCAACAGTTCTACTTCGGTGCGCTGAATCAGATCGCCGATGTAGTAAATGTTTTCCGCCTTAAGGCAGTTAGCCGAACGTACAGTCAGTTCCAGATCGTCAACCGGGCGAAGCAGGATCGGATCGATCTCGTCTTCCTGCTCGATTACCACTGGTTCGCTGTCACCCTTGAGGTCGACGAACGCAGCCAACTGCTGTTGCAGAATGGTTGCAGCGCGGCGGATAGCCTCTTCAGGATCCAGAGTACCGTTGGTTTCCAGATCAATAACCAGCTTGTCCAGGTTAGTACGCTGTTCGACACGGGCGTTTTCCACCACGTATGCGATACGGCGAACCGGGCTGAACGAAGAGTCAAGCTGCAAGCGACCAATGCTGCGGCTTTCGTCTTCATCGCTCTGACGCGAGTCGGCCGGTTCATAACCACGACCACGAGCTACGGTGAGCTTCATGTTCAAGGCGCCGTTAGACGCCAGGTTAGCGATTACGTGATCGGGATTAACGATCTCGACATCATGATCCAGCTGAATATCGGCAGCGGTAACCACCCCCGAACCCTTCTTCGACAAGGTCAGCGTAACTTCGTCACGGCCGTGCAGCTTGATAGCCAGACCTTTAAGGTTCAACAGGATTTCAATTACGTCTTCCTGTACACCTTCGATGGCGCTGTACTCGTGGAGCACACCGTCAATCTCGGCCTCGACTACTGCACAGCCGGGCATTGAGGACAACAGGATGCGGCGCAGCGCGTTGCCCAGGGTGTGGCCAAAACCACGCTCGAGAGGCTCGAGAGTGATCTTGGCGCGGGTTGGACTGACAACCTGCACATCAATGTGACGGGGTGTCAGGAACTCATTTACCGAAATCTGCATGGATGCACCTATTTTCTAGCCCTTACTTGGAGTAGAGCTCGACAATCAGGCTTTCGTTGATGTCGGCGGACAGATCACTGCGAGCAGGAACGTTCTTGAAAACGCCCGACTTCTTCTCAGTGTCTACTTCTACCCATTCTACGCGGCCACGTTGGGCACACAGATCGAGAGCTTGGACAATGCGAAGTTGATTTTTTGCTTTCTCGCGAATCGCGACCACGTCACCAGCACGAACCTGGTACGACGGGACGTTAACGGTTTGGCCGTTTACGCTGACGGATTTGTGCGATACCAGCTGACGGGATTCGGCACGAGTCGAACCAAAGCCCATACGGTATACAACGTTGTCCAGACGGCATTCGAGCAGTTGCAGCAGGTTTTCACCGGTTGCACCTTTCTTGCCAGCAGCTTCTTTGTAGTAGCCGCTGAACTGACGCTCGAGAACGCCGTAGATACGACGGACCTTCTGCTTTTCACGCAGTTGGGTGCCGTAATCGGACTGGCGACCGCGGCGTTGGCCGTGGATACCAGGTGCTGCTTCAATGTTGCACTTCGATTCGATCGCGCGCACGCCGCTCTTCAGAAAGAGATCGGTGCCTTCACGACGAGCGAGTTTGCATTTTGGACCAATGTAACGAGCCATTCTTTACAATCTCCTGGATTACACGCGGCGCTTCTTCGGCGGACGGCACCCGTTGTGCGGGATTGGCGTCACGTCGGTGATGCTGGCGATCTTATAGCCACAGCCGTTCAATGCACGGACAGCAGACTCACGACCTGGACCTGGACCTTTGACGTTAACGTCGAGGTTTTTCAGGCCATATTCCAGCGCAGCTTGACCAGCACGTTCAGCAGCTACTTGAGCAGCAAACGGGGTGGACTTGCGGGAACCGCGGAAACCCGAACCACCGGAGGTAGCCCAAGAAAGCGCGTTACCTTGACGGTCGGTGATGGTCACGATTGTGTTGTTAAAAGATGCATGGATGTGGGCGATGCCATCAACCACTGTCTTTTTAACTTTTTTACGAGGACGAGCAGCAGGTTTTGCCATGATTAATTTCCTGTCGATTCGCGTGGGCGATTACTTGCGGATCGGCTTACGCGGACCTTTACGGGTACGCGCGTTAGTCTTGGTACGCTGACCGCGTACTGGAAGACCACGACGATGACGCAGACCACGGTAGCAACCGAGGTCCATCAAACGCTTGATTTTCATGTTGATTTCGCGACGCAGGTCACCTTCAGTGGTGAACTTCGCCACTTCGCCACGCAACAGCTCAATCTGCTCGTCGCTCAGATCTTTGATCTTTGCGGCTGGGTTTACCCCAGTATCTGCACAAATTTTCTGCGCAGTAGTGCGACCAACACCATAGATGTAGGTCAGCGAGATAACAGTGTGCTTGTTATCTGGAATGTTAACGCCTGCAATACGGGCCATTCAGTGGGACTCCAATTGACAGCTACCTACGCCCCGGAAGCCAAGAAATAGGGCGCGAGATAATATCGCTGTAATAACAAATAATCAACCCGGCAGCGCACTAGCTGCCGGGCTTCAAGCGGATCACACTCAGCCTTGGCGCTGTTTGTGACGCGGTTCCGCGCTGCAAATTACTCGAACAACACCTTCGCGGCGAATAATCTTGCAGTTACGGCACAGCTTTTTCACCGATGCACGAACTTTCATCACCAACTCCTCGAACCTTATGGGTACTCAGCGCAACATGCCGCTGCCGTAACCCTTCAGGTTGGCTTTCTTCATCAGGGATTCGTACTGGTGCGAAACGAGGTGCGATTGTACTTGGGACATGAAGTCCATCACAACCACGACGACGATCAGCAACGAGGTCCCGCCAAGGTAGAACGGAACGTTTGCTGCAACCACCAGGAACTGGGGCAACAAGCACACGGCCGTCATATATAGAGCACCGAACATGGTCAAGCGAGTCAAAACGCCATCAATGTAGCGCGCCGACTGCTCACCTGGACGAATGCCCGGAATAAAGGCACCGGACTTCTTCAGGTTTTCCGCTACGTCTTTCGGATTGAACATCAACGCCGTATAGAAGAAGCAGAAGAAAATAATCCCTGCACTAAACAGCAGAATATTCAACGGCTGACCAGGAGCGATCGACTGCGAGATGTCCTGCAACCAGCCCATACCTTCAGACTGACCGAACCAGGCACCCAACGAAGCCGGAAACAGCAAAATGCTGCTCGCGAAAATGGCAGGAATAACCCCGGCCATGTTCACTTTCAGCGGCAAGTGGCTGGTCTGCGCGGCAAAGACCTTGCGGCCCTGCTGACGCTTGGCGTAGTGAACAGCAATACGACGCTGGCCACGCTCAATGAACACCACAAAACCGATAATCGCTACTGCCAACAAACCGATGGCAACCAGGGCGAAGATGTTGATATCACCCTGACGTGCAGACTCGAAAGACTGCCCAATCGCTCTCGGAAGACCGGCAACGATACCTGCGAAAATCAACATCGAGATACCGTTACCAACACCACGCTCAGTAATCTGCTCACCCAGCCACATCATGAACATCGCACCAGCCACAAAAGTGGATACCGCGACGAAATGGAAGCCAAAGTCACCAGTGAACGCAACACCCTGCCCGGCCAGGCCAACGGACATGCCGATAGCCTGGACCAGGGCGAGGATGACAGTGCCGTAGCGGGTGTACTGGCTTATCTTGCGACGGCCAGCTTCACCTTCCTTCTTCAACTGCTCCAACTGCGGGCTAACGGCGGTCATCAGCTGCATGATGATCGATGCCGAGATGTACGGCATGATCCCCAATGCAAAGATGCTCATCCGTTCCAGCGCGCCGCCGGAAAACATGTTGAACAAGCTAAGAATGGTCCCCTCATTCTGTCGAAACAGGTCTGCGAGTCGGTCCGGGTTGATACCTGGAACCGGGATGTGTGCGCCTATTCGGTAGACGATAATCGCCAGGAACAGAAAACGCAGACGAGCCCAAAGTTCAGACATACCGCCTTTGCCGAGCGCTGAGAGAGCACCTTGCTTAGCCATTTATTCCTCGAACTTGCCGCCAGCTGCTTCGATAGCCGAACGCGCACCTTTGGTGGCGCCGATTCCCTTGCCGATAGTGACAGCGCGAGTCACTTCACCGGACAGCATGATTTTCACACGCTGTACGTTGACGTTGATCACGTTGGCATCTTTCAGGGTCTGCACGGTAACGATGTCGCCTTCCACTTTGGCCAGCTCGGACAGACGCACTTCTGCGCGGTCCATGGCTTTCAGGGAAACGAAACCGAACTTCGGCAGGCGACGATGCAGCGGCTGTTGACCGCCTTCAAAGCCTGGAGCGATGGTGCCACCGGAGCGGGAGGACTGACCTTTGTGGCCACGGCCACCGGTCTTGCCCAAACCACTACCGATACCACGGCCCGGACGATGCTTTTCGCGACGGGAACCCGGCGCTGGACTCAGATCATTGAGTTTCATCGATTAACCCTCGACACGCAGCATGTAGTAAGCCTTGTTGATCATCCCGCGATTCTCGGGAGTATCAAGTACTTCTACAGTGTGACCGATGCGACGCAGACCCAAACCCTTAACGCACAATTTGTGGTTAGGGATGCGGCCGGTCATGCTTTTGATCAGCGTTACTTTAACGGTAGCCATGATCAGAAGATCTCCTTGACGCTTTTGCCACGCTTGGCGGCAATGGATTCAGGAGACTGCATTGCTTTCAAACCCTTGAAAGTGGCGTGAACCACGTTTACCGGGTTAGTCGAGCCGTAGCATTTGGCCAGAACGTTCTGAACGCCAGCAACTTCGAGGACAGCACGCATAGCGCCGCCAGCGATGATACCGGTACCTTCAGAAGCAGGCTGCATGTACACCTTCGAAGCGCCATGAGCGGACTTCATTGCGTACTGCAGAGTGGTGCCGTTCAGATCAACTTGGATCATGTTGCGACGAGCAGCTTCCATTGCCTTCTGGATCGCAGCAGGCACTTCACGTGACTTGCCACGGCCGAAGCCAACGCGCCCTTTACCATCACCCACCACGGTCAACGCGGTGAAAGTGAAGATACGGCCGCCTTTAACGGTTTTGGCTACGCGGTTAACTTGAACCAGCTTCTCAATGTAGCCTTCGTCGCGCTTTTGGTCGTTATTTGACATAACTTAGAACTCCAGCCCAGCTTCACGAGCAGCATCAGCCAGCGCTTTCACGCGACCGTGGTACTTGAAGCCAGAGCGGTCGAAAGCCACTTGCGAGACGCCAGCGGCCTTAGCACGCGTAGCGACCAGCTGGCCAACCTTAGTGGCCGCGTCGATGTTGCCAGTGGCACCATCACGCAGTTCTTTATCCAAAGTCGAGGCGCTTGCCAGGACTTTGTTGCCGTCGGCCGAGATGACCTGGGCGTAGATGTGCTGCGACGAGCGGAACACGCAGAGACGCACGACTTCGAGTTCGTGCATTTTCAGGCGTGCTTTGCGAGCGCGACGCAGTCGAGTAACTTTTTTGTCGGTCATTTGCTATGCCCTACTTCTTCTTGGCTTCTTTACGACGGACGACTTCGTCCGCGTAGCGCACACCTTTGCCTTTGTACGGCTCTGGTGGACGGAAGTCGCGGATCTCAGCGGCCACCTGACCTACCAGCTGCTTATCGATACCCTTGATCAGGATGTCGGTTTGGCTAGGGGTCTCAGCGGTGATGCCTTCCGGCAGTTCGTAATCCACTGGGTGCGAGAAGCCAAGGGCCAGGTTCAGAACCGTGCCTTTTGCTTGCGCTTTGTAACCAACACCGACCAGCTGGAGCTTACGCTCGAAGCCTTGGCTTACGCCTTGGACCATGTTGTTTACCAACGCACGAGTGGTACCGGCCATTGCGCGAGTTTGTTGATCGCCATTGCGAGCAGCAAAACGCAGCTCACCAGCTTCTTCAACGACCTCAACGGACGAATGGATGTTCAGTTCCAGAGTGCCCTTGGCACCCTTCACCGAAAGCTGGCCACCTGCGAATTTGACTTCGACACCGGCTGGCAGCTTAACGGGGTTCTTAGCGACGCGTGACATGCTTATCCCCCCTTAGAACACTGTGCAAAGAACTTCGCCGCCGACACCGGCAGCGCGCGCAGCACGATCCGTCATCACACCTTTGTTGGTGGAGACGATAGACACACCGAGACCGCCACGAACTTTTGGCAGATCATCGACGGACTTGTACTGACGCAGGCCTGGACGGCTAACGCGCTTCACTTCCTCGATGACCGGACGGCCTTCGAAGTACTTCAGCTCGATGGACAGCAGTGGCTTGATTTCGCTGCTGATCTGATAACCCGCAATGTAGCCTTCGTCTTTCAGGACTTTGGCAACAGCAACCTTCAACGTGGAAGATGGCATGCTTACGACGGACTTTTCAGCCATCTGGGCATTACGGATACGAGTTAGCATGTCCGCTAACGGGTCCTGCATACTCATGGGCTAGACGCTCCTAATACAAAAAAATTAGCCTTGCGGCTACATATGTCACCGAGAATCTCCGAGCATAAAACACACGGGCTCAGGCGAGCCGCGTATTTTAGACACACTCCGGAAATGAAACAAGCCCCAAAAGGGGCTTGTTCCAGATTCTAGGCCACCGGTGGTCAGTATCTTACGATCCTGACCACTGCGACTTCGAAAGTACTTACCAGCTGGCTTTAACCAGACCTGGTACGTCACCACGCATTGCCGCTTCACGCAGTTTGTTACGGCCGAGGCCGAACTTGCGGTAAACGCCGTGTGGACGACCGGTCAGGCGGCAGCGGTTACGCATGCGCGAAGCGCTTGCGTCACGTGGCTGCTTCTGCAGAGCAACTGTAGCTTCCCAACGCGCTTCTGGACTTGCGTTCAGATCAACGATGATTGCTTTCAGTGCTGCACGCTTCTTGGCGTACTTGGCAACCGTGAGCTGACGCTTCAGCTCGCGGTTTTTCATGCTCATCTTGGCCATGGTCCTACTCCAATCAGTTGCGGAACGGGAATTTGAACGCACGCAGCAGAGCGCGGCCTTCATCATCGTTCTTGGCAGTGGTGGTCAGGGTGATGTCCAGACCGCGGAGAGCATCGATCTTGTCGTAGTCGATTTCCGGGAAGATGATCTGCTCTTTAACGCCCATGCTGTAGTTACCACGACCATCGAAGGACTTGGCATTCAGGCCGCGGAAGTCGCGGACCCGAGGCAGGGAGATCGACAGCAGACGATCCAGGAATTCGTACATACGCTCACGGCGCAGAGTCACTTTGACGCCGATCGGCCAACCTTCACGGACTTTAAAGCCAGCGATGGATTTGCGAGCGTAGGTCACAACGACTTTTTGGCCGGTGATCTTTTCCAGGTCAGCAACAGCGTGCTCGATGACTTTTTTGTCGCCGATCGCTTCGCCCAGACCCATGTTCAGGGTGATTTTGGTAACGCGCGGAACTTCCATCACGTTCGAAAGCTTAAGTTCTTCCTTAAGTTTCGGTGCGATTTCCTTCCGGTAAATCTCTTTTAGTCGTGCCATGGTCTTCTACCTAGCAGTGTTCAAGCATCAACCGCTTTTTGGGTCGACTTGAAGACACGAATTTTCTTACCGTCTTCTACTTTGAAACCAACGCGGTCAGCCTTGTTGGTTTCGCCGTTGAAGATGGCGACGTTAGAAGCGTGCAGTGGCGCTTCTTTCTCGACGATACCGCCTTGTACGCCCGACATCGGGTTAGGCTTGGTATGACGCTTGACCAGGTTCAGACCACCAACGACCAGACGGTCATCAGCAAGAACCTTCAGCACCTTACCGCGCTTACCTTTGTCTTTGCCGGCGATCACGATGATCTCGTCGTCACGACGAATCTTTTGCATGTCGGATCTCCTTACAGCACTTCTGGGGCGAGCGAGACGATCTTCATGAACTTCTCAGTACGAAGTTCACGGGTCACTGGCCCAAAGATACGGGTGCCGATCGGCTCTTGCTTGTTGTTCAGAAGAACAGCAGCGTTGCCATCAAAGCGGATAATGGAGCCATCTGCACGGCGTACGCCGTGACGAGTGCGGACTACAACAGCAGTCATCACTTGGCCTTTTTTCACTTTACCGCGAGGAATTGCTTCCTTCACGGTAACTTTGATGATGTCACCGATACCAGCGTAACGACGATGGGAGCCACCCAGCACCTTGATGCACATAACGCGGCGTGCGCCGCTGTTATCGGCCACATCGAGCATGGATTGAGTCTGAATCATATAATTTCTCCGACCCCTAGTCCTTAGACTTCCACAGCGCGTTCGAGAACATCAACCAGGGCCCAAGACTTGGTCTTGGCCAACGGACGAGTTTCACGAATAGTGACTTTGTCGCCGATGTGGCACTGGTTGGTTTCGTCGTGCGCGTGCAGCTTAGTCGAACGCTTAACGTATTTACCGTAGATCGGGTGCTTAACGCGACGCTCGATCAAAACGGTGATGGTTTTGTCCATCTTGTCGCTGACAACACGGCCAGTCAGCGTACGGACAGTCTTTTCGGCTTCAGCCATGATCACTTACCTGCCTGCTGGTTGAGCACAGTCTTCACGCGAGCGATGTCACGCTTAACTTGCGAGAGCAGATGAGACTGCCCCAACTGGCCAGTTGCTTTCTGCATACGCAGATTGAACTGGTCGCGCAGCAGGCCGAGCAGTTGCTCGTTCAGCTGCTGTGCGGATTTTTCACGAAGTTCATTCGCTTTCATCACATCACCGTCCGTTTAACAAAGGAGGTGGCGAGCGGCAGCTTTGCAGCAGCCAGGGCGAAAGCCTCACGCGCCAGCTCTTCAGTAACACCCTCGATTTCATACAGGACTTTGCCTGGCTGAATCTGGGCAACCCAATATTCCACGTTACCCTTACCTTTACCCATCCGAACTTCGAGGGGCTTTTTGGAGATAGGCTTGTCCGGGAATACACGGATCCAGATCTTGCCGCCACGTTTAACGTGACGGGTCAGAGCACGACGCGCTGACTCGATCTGACGAGCGGTGAGACGACCACGAGCTACAGACTTCAGCGCATACTCGCCGAAGCTGACTTTGCTACCGCGCTGAGCCAGACCACGGTTGTGGCCTGTCATCTGCTTGCGGAACTTCGTACGCTTTGGTTGCAACATTTGGCGTACCCCTTACTTAGCAGCTTTTTTACGAGGCGCTGGTGCTTGTGGTTTCAGTTCTTCTTGGCGACCACCAATTACTTCGCCTTTGAAGATCCAAACCTTTACACCGATCACACCGTAAGTGGTGTGAGCTTCGTAGTTGGCATAGTCGATGTCGGCACGCAGGGTGTGCAGTGGCACACGACCTTCGCGATACCATTCAGTACGTGCGATTTCAGCACCGCCGAGACGACCGCTCACTTGGATTTTGATGCCTTTGGCACCAATGCGCATGGCGTTCTGTACTGCGCGCTTCATAGCGCGACGGAACATTACACGACGCTCCAGCTGCTGAGCTACGCTCTGCGCAACCAGCATACCGTCGAGCTCCGGCTTGCGGATCTCTTCGATATTGATGTGCACAGGCACACCCATTTGCTTGGTCAGGTCCTGACGCAGTTTCTCAACATCTTCACCTTTCTTCCCGATAACGATACCTGGACGAGCGGTGTGGATGGTGATACGTGCAGTTTGAGCAGGACGATGGATATCGATACGGCTCACGGACGCGCTTTTTAGTTTGTCTTGGAGATACTCACGCACCTTCAGATCAGCGAACAAGTAGTCCGCATAAGTCCGACCGTCTGCGTACCAGACGGAGGTGTGCTCCTTGACGATTCCCAGGCGAATGCCAATGGGATGTACTTTCTGACCCATCTCTTCGACTCCGTTACTTGTCAGCAACCTTGACAGTGATATGGCAAGACCGCTTGACGATGCGATCAGCTCGGCCTTTGGCACGAGGCATGATGCGCTTCAGCGAACGCCCTTCGTTGACGAAAACGGTGCTGACCTTCAGGTCATCAACGTCTGCGCCTTCGTTGTGCTCGGCGTTGGCTACGGCCGACTCCAGCACTTTCTTGATGATCTCGGCGGCTTTCTTACTGCTGAAAGCCAACAGGTTGAGCGCTTCGCCCACCTTCTTCCCGCGGATCTGGTCGGCGACCAAGCGGGCTTTCTGGGCGGAGATTCGAGCGCCCGACAACTTAGCGGCTACTTCCATCGTTCCTTACCCCTTAACGCTTGGCTTTCTTGTCTGCCACGTGCCCACGATATGTGCGGGTACCGGCAAACTCGCCTAGTTTGTGGCCGACCATGTCTTCGTTCACGAGAACTGGAACATGTTGACGACCGTTATGCACTGCAATGGTCAAACCGACCATTTGTGGCAGGATCATCGAACGACGCGACCAGGTTTTCACCGGTTTGCGATCGTTCTTTTCCGCCGCCACTTCGATCTTCTTCAGTAGGTGAAGATCAATAAAAGGACCTTTTTTCAGAGAACGTGGCACTGTCGTATCCCTCTATTTACTTGCGACGACGGACGATCATTTTGTCGGTACGCTTATTACCACGAGTCTTCGCGCCCTTAGTCGGGAAGCCCCATGGCGATACCGGATGACGACCACCAGAGGTACGACCTTCACCACCACCGTGTGGGTGGTCAACCGGGTTCATGGCAACACCACGAACGGTTGGGCGAACGCCACGCCAGCGTTTGGCACCAGCTTTACCCAGCGAACGCAGGCTGTGCTCGGAGTTCGAGACTTCGCCCAGGGTCGCACGGCACTCAGCCAGTACTTTACGCATTTCACCAGAGCGCAGACGCAGGGTCACGTAGACACCTTCACGAGCGATCAGCTGAGCCGAAGCACCAGCGGAACGAGCGATTTGCGCGCCTTTACCCGGCTTCAATTCGATGCCGTGTACGGTGCTACCAACTGGAATGTTGCGCAGTTGCAGAGCGTTGCCCGGCTTGATCGGTGCCAAAGCACCTGCGATCAGCTGGTCACCAGCACTCACGCCTTTAGGGGCGATGATGTAGCGACGCTCGCCATCTGCGTACAGCAGCAGAGCAATGTGAGCAGTACGGTTTGGATCGTATTCGATACGCTCGACAGTGGCAGCGATGCCATCTTTGTCGTTGCGACGGAAGTCGACCAGACGATAATGCTGCTTATGGCCACCACCGATGTGACGAGTGGTAATACGACCATTGTTGTTACGACCACCAGTCTTCGATTTCTTCTCGAGCAGCGGTGCGTGAGGAGCGCCTTTATGCAGCTCCTGGTTGACCACCTTGACCACAAAACGGCGGCCAGGGGAAGTCGGTTTGCATTTAACGATTGCCATGATGCACCCCTTCCTTACTCAGCACTGCTGCTGAAATCGAGATCTTGGCCTGGCTGAAGGGAGATAACTGCCTTCTTCCAGTCATTACGCTTGCCCAGACCGCGAGCAGTGCGCTTGCTCTTACCCAGAACATTCAGGGTAGTAACACGCTCTACTTTCACGCTGAACAGGCTTTCGACGGCCTTCTTGATTTCCAGCTTGGTTGCGTCAGTTGCAACCTTGAAAACGAACTGGCCTTTCTTGTCAGCCAGAACCGTAGCCTTTTCGGAAACGTGCGGGCCAAGCAGAACTTTAAATACGCGTTCCTGGTTCATCCCAGCAGCTCCTCGAATTTCTTCACGGCCGACACGGTGATCAACACCTTGTCGTATGCGATCAGACTAACTGGATCGGAACCTTGCACGTCACGTACATCAACGTGTGGCAGGTTGCGAGCAGCCAGGTACAGGTTCTGATCAACAGCTTCAGACACGATCAGGACGTCAGTCAGGCCCATGCCGTTCAGCTTGTTCAGCAGATCTTTGGTTTTCGGCGCTTCAACAGCGAAGTCCTGAACCACGACCAGACGATCAGTACGCACGAGTTCAGCAAGGATGGAGCGCAGTGCTGCGCGATACATCTTCTTGTTGAGCTTCTGGGTGTGATCCTGTGGACGTGCTGCGAAAGTGGTACCGCCGCCACGCCAGATTGGGCTACGGATAGTACCGGCACGAGCGCGGCCAGTACCTTTCTGACGCCAAGGGCGCTTACCGCCACCACGAACGTCGGAACGGGTCTTTTGCTGCTTGCTACCTTGACGGCCGCCGGCCATGTAGGCCACGACTGCTTGGTGAACCAGCGTCTCGTTGAATTCGCCGCCAAATGTCAGTTCGGAAACTTCGATCGCTTGAGCGTCATTTACATTTAATTGCATGTCAGCTTCCCCTTAACCGCGAGCCTTGGCCGCTGGACGTACAACCAGGTTGCCGCCAGTAGCGCCAGGAACAGCACCCTTGACCAACAACAGATTGCGTTCAGCGTCGACGCGCACTACTTCGAGGGACTGCACGGTCACGCGCTCAGCGCCCATATGACCGGACATTTTTTTGCCCTTGAATACACGACCAGGAGTCTGGCACTGGCCAATAGAGCCCGGGACGCGGTGGGAAACGGAGTTACCGTGAGTGTTGTCTTGGCCACGGAAATTCCAACGCTTGATCGTACCCTGGAAGCCTTTACCCTTGGACTGACCGGTTACATCAACCAGTTGACCAGCGGCGAAGATTTCAGCGTTGATCAGATCGCCAGCCTGGTAGTCGCCGTCTTCAAGACGGAACTCCATAACAGTGCGACCAGCTGCAACGTTTGCTTTAGCGAAGTGACCTGCTTGAGCAGCAGTCACGCGCGAAGCACGACGCTCGCCGACAGTGACTTGCACTGCACGATAGCCATCGGTTTCTTCAGTTTTAAACTGGGTGACGCGATTCGGTTCGATCTCAATGACCGTGACCGGAATGGAGACACCTTCTTCGGTGAAAATACGGGTCATACCGCATTTACGACCGACTACACCAATAGTCATGTTGTAAACCTCATGAGTGTACGGGGCTTTCACCCGCTATGGCCGCCCATTTCAGAGCGTTACACGACTAAGACCCAAGTCTTAGCCGAGGCTGATCTGTACTTCCACACCGGCCGCCAGATCAAGCTTCATAAGTGCATCAACGGTTTTATCCGTTGGCAGGACGATGTCCAGCACGCGCTTATGAGTACGGATCTCGTACTGGTCACGCGCGTCTTTGTTGACGTGCGGGGAGACCAGAACGGTGAACCGCTCTTTACGGGTAGGCAGTGGAATTGGACCACGCACTTGAGCACCAGTACGTTTCGCGGTTTCCACGATTTCCTGGGTGGATTGGTCGATCAGTTTGTGGTCAAAAGCCTTCAACCTGATACGAATTTGCTGATTTGCCATTGGATTTCAGACTCCGGCTGCTATTCCCAGCGAGCGCAACACGCCCGTTAAAAGGAGGCGCAATTCTATAGACGCCCCATATGGGTGTCAACTCAATAAAAAAGCCCCCGCTGAGCGGGGGCTTTTTCAAGTCATCACTTATTAAGCGATGATTTTGGCTACGACGCCAGCGCCGACGGTACGACCGCCTTCACGGATAGCGAAACGCAGACCATCTTCCATTGCGATGGTTTTGATCAGGGTGACAACCATTTTGATGTTGTCGCCTGGCATTACCATTTCAACGCCTTCCGGCAGTTCGCAGTTACCGGTCACGTCAGTGGTCCGGAAGTAGAACTGTGGACGGTAGCCTTTGAAGAACGGAGTGTGACGGCCGCCTTCTTCTTTGCTCAACACGTACACTTCAGCTTCGAAGGTAGTGTGCGGCTTAACCGAACCTGGCTTGACCAGAACCTGGCCACGCTCAACGTCGTCACGCTTGGTACCACGCAGCAGAACGCCGCAGTTCTCGCCTGCACGACCTTCGTCGAGCAGTTTACGGAACATTTCAACACCGGTGCAGGTGGTGACGGTAGTGTCACGCAGACCAACGATTTCCAGTGGATCTTGAACCTTAACGATACCGCGCTCGATACGACCAGTCACAACAGTACCGCGACCGGAGATCGAGAATACGTCTTCGATTGGCATCAGGAACGGCTTGTCGATAACACGAACTGGGTCTGGGATGTAGCTGTCCAGAGTCTCAACCAGTTTACGAACGGCAGTGGTGCCCATTTCGTTGTCGTCAAGACCGTCCAGAGCCATACGAGCAGAACCGATGATGATCGGAGTGTCGTCGCCCGGGAAGTCGTAAGTGCTCAGCAGATCGCGCACTTCCATCTCAACCAGTTCCAGCAGCTCAGCGTCGTCTACCAGGTCAGCCTTGTTCAGGAAAACCACGATGTACGGAACGCCTACCTGACGGGACAGCAGGATGTGTTCACGGGTTTGCGGCATCGGACCATCAGCGGCCGAGCAAACCAGGATCGCGCCGTCCATCTGGGCAGCACCGGTGATCATGTTCTTCACGTAGTCAGCGTGACCTGGGCAGTCAACGTGAGCGTAGTGACGGATCAGCGAGTTGTATTCAACGTGCGCGGTGTTGATGGTGATACCACGAGCTTTTTCTTCTGGTGCGCTGTCGATCTTGTCGAAGTCAACACGAGCCGAACCGAAAACTTCGGAGCAGACGCGAGTCAGAGCAGCGGTCAGAGTGGTTTTACCGTGGTCAACGTGGCCGATAGTGCCAACGTTTACGTGCGGTAGGGAACGATCAAATTTTTCTTTAGCCACGACAATTAACTCCTTGCCTAAAGGACTGAATCAGCCTTGTTTTTTGGATACAGTTTCAGCGATGTGCGCCGGAGCTGTGTTGTATTTTTTGAATTCCATAGAGTAGCTTGCGCGACCCTGAGACATGGAACGAACGTCGGTCGCATAACCGAACATCTCGCCCAACGGAACCTCGGCACGAATCACTTTGCCGGAAACCGTATCTTCCATACCCAAGATCATGCCGCGACGACGGTTAAGGTCGCCCATCACGTCACCCATGTAGTCTTCAGGCGTAACGACTTCTACTGCCATGATTGGCTCAAGCAACTCACCACCGCCCTTCTGGGCCAGTTGCTTGGTAGCCATGGAAGCAGCCACCTTAAACGCCATCTCGTTGGAGTCGACGTCGTGGTAAGAACCGTCAAAAACGGTCGCCTTCAGGCCGATGAGCGGATAGCCGGCAACAACACCGTTCTTCATCTGCTCTTCGATACCCTTCTGGATAGCCGGGATGTATTCCTTAGGAACAACACCGCCCACTACTTCGTTCACGAATTGCAGACCTTCCTGACCTTCATCAGCAGGAGCAAAACGGATCCAGCAATGGCCGAACTGGCCACGACCGCCGGATTGACGAACGAATTTGCCTTCGATTTCGCAGTTCTTCGTGATGCGCTCACGATAGGAAACCTGAGGCTTACCGATGTTGGCTTCGACGTTGAACTCACGGCGCATCCGGTCAACCAGGATGTCCAGGTGAAGCTCGCCCATGCCGGAGATGATCGTTTGACCAGTCTCTTCATCAGTCTTGACGCGGAAAGATGGATCTTCCTGAGCAAGTTTGCCCAGAGCGATACCCATTTTTTCCTGGTCATCCTTGGTCTTAGGCTCAACGGCAACCGAAATAACCGGCTCCGGGAAGTCCATGCGAACCAGGATGATTGGCTTGTCAGCGTTGCACAAGGTTTCACCAGTGGTGACGTCCTTCATGCCGATCAGGGCCGCGATGTCACCAGCGCGCACTTCCTTGATCTCTTCGCGGGCGTTTGCGTGCATTTGCACCATACGACCCACGCGCTCTTTCTTGCCTTTAACCGAGTTGATCACGCCGTCGCCGGAGTTCAACACGCCCGAGTAAACGCGGACGAAGGTCAAGGTACCCACGAATGGGTCAGTGGCAATTTTAAATGCCAGAGCGGAGAACGGTTCTGCGTCGTCTGCGTGACGCTCCAGCTCGATAGTCTCGTCATCCGGGTCAGTACCCTTGATGGCAGGAATATCCACTGGTGCTGGCAGGTAGTCGATCACAGCATCGAGAACCAGGGGAACGCCCTTGTTCTTGAACGAGGAACCGCAAACAGCCAAGACGATCTCACCAGCGATAGTACGCTGACGCAGAGCGGCCTTGATTTCCGCGTTGGTGAGCTCTTCACCTTCGAGGTACTTGTTCATCAGCTCTTCGCTGGCTTCGGCCGCAGCTTCAACCATGTTGTTGCGCCACTCGTCAGCCAATTCCTGCAGTTCAGCAGGGATAGCTTCGCGACGAGGAACCATACCCTTGTCAGCATCGTTCCAGTAAACAGCTTCCATGGTCAGCAGATCGATCTGCCCCTGGAAGTTGTCTTCGGAACCGATAGCCAACTGGATTGGCACTGGGGTGTGACCCAGACGCTGCTTGATCTGACCGATCACGCGCAGGAAGTTTGCACCAGCACGGTCCATCTTGTTTACGTAAACAAGACGTGGAACGCCGTATTTGTTGGCTTGACGCCATACGGTTTCCGACTGAGGCTCAACACCCGAGGTACCGCAGAACACAACGACAGCGCCGTCGAGTACGCGCAGGGAACGTTCAACTTCAATGGTGAAGTCTACGTGGCCCGGGGTATCGATTACGTTGAAGCGGTGCTCATCCTTGTACTGCTTCTCGGAACCTTTCCAGAAGGCGGTAATAGCAGCAGAAGTAATGGTAATACCACGCTCCTGCTCCTGAACCATCCAGTCTGTGGTCGCGGCGCCGTCATGCACCTCGCCCATCTTGTGACTTTTGCCGGTGTAAAACAGTACGCGCTCGGTGGTGGTGGTTTTACCAGCATCCACGTGAGCAACGATACCGATGTTACGGTAGCGGCTAATCGGAGTAGTACGAGCCATAAAGCCCTCGCAAAATTAGTGAAGCTAGAATTAGAAGCGGTAGTGCGAGAAAGCTTTGTTAGCTTCAGCCATACGGTGCACGTCTTCACGCTTCTTAACAGCAGCACCTTTACCTTCAGCAGCGTCCAACAGTTCGCCAGCCAAACGCAGGGCCATAGACTTCTCGCCGCGCTTGCGGGCGAAGTCTACCAACCAGCGCATTGCCAAAGCGTTACGACGGGACGGGCGAACTTCAACCGGAACCTGGTAAGTAGCACCGCCTACACGGCGCGACTTCACTTCGACCAGCGGAGCGATGGCGTCGAGAGCTTTCTCGAAGATTTCCAGGGGGTCGCTGTTCTTGCGTTCTTTAACCTTTTCCAGCGCGCCATAAACGATACGCTCGGCAACGGCTTTCTTGCCGCTTTCCATCACGTGGTTCATGAACTTGGCCAGAATTTGGCTTCCGTATTTTGGATCGTCAAGCACTTCGCGCTTGGCTGCTACGCGTCTTCTTGGCATGGATAAGCCCTCAAACGGTCTTCAGGTTCGCTCGGAATTAGTGCCCTTTCGGGACGCCTCCGACCTTACTCTTATCGACTCAGAAAATAAGATGATTCAGTTTTACAAAAAGCCGCTACTACTTAGGCTTCTTGGTACCGTACTTCGAACGACCCTGGTTACGACCTTTAACGCCGGAAGTATCCAAGGAGCCGCGTACGGTGTGGTAACGAACACCTGGCAAGTCTTTTACACGACCGCCGCGGATCAGTACCACGCTGTGTTCTTGCAGGTTGTGGCCTTCACCGCCGATGTACGAGGAAACCTCGAAACCGTTGGTCAGGCGCACACGGCATACTTTACGCAGTGCCGAGTTAGGTTTTTTCGGCGTAGTGGTATACACGCGAGTGCATACGCCACGACGTTGCGGGCAGTTCTGCAGCGCAGGCACGTCGGATTTCTCGACGATACGCTTACGCGGCTGACGTACCAGCTGGTTGATAGTTGCCATCTACTAGCTCCACTGTTGTCTTGCGACGCTATTGTCTTGCAAGAAAAGCAAAATGGCAGGAACGAATTCCCGCCAAATTTAGGGGTACAAGAGTCTAAAGAGGATCTTGTCCCCAGTCAAGGCAAGGCCCCGACCTCCCCTTCCATCGAACCGGGACAAATCTGTCTCGATCCGACGAACGGGGCTGCCAGGGCCCGGCCTTATTTACCGCAGAACTCAGTTACCGCTTGAGTTCAGCGCTTCGGTCAGTGCAGCTTCCACTTCACTGGCGCTTACGCGCAGCGGCTTGTCGAGTTCACGGCGACGCTTACGCTCGCTGTGGTAGGCCAAGCCGGTACCGGCCGGGATCAGACGACCCACAACCACGTTTTCTTTCAGGCCGCGCAGGTAATCGCGCTTGCCGGTTACCGCTGCTTCGGTCAGTACACGCGTGGTCTCCTGGAAGGAGGCCGCCGAGATGAACGACTCAGTGGACAACGACGCCTTGGTGATACCCAGCAACACACGAGTGAACTTGGAAACGAATTTCTCGTCGTTCGCCAGGCGCTCGTTCTCTACCAGCACGTGAGTCAGTTCCATCTGGTCGCCCTTGATGAAACTCGAATCGCCGGATTCAGCGATTTCAACTTTACGCAGCATCTGACGCAGGATGGTCTCGATGTGCTTATCGTTGATCTTCACGCCTTGCAGACGATAAACGTCCTGGATCTCGTTAACGATGTACTTGGCCAGCGCACTCACACCCAGCAGACGCAGGATGTCGTGTGGATCGCTCGGGCCGTCGGAGATAACTTCGCCGCGGTTTACCTGTTCACCTTCGAAGACGTTCAGGTGACGCCACTTCGGAATCAGCTCTTCGTACGGATCGCTACCGTCGTTCGGCGTAATGACCAGACGGCGCTTGCCTTTGGTCTCTTTACCGAACGCGATGGTGCCGCTGACTTCAGCCAGAATCGACGCTTCTTTCGGACGACGAGCTTCGAACAAGTCGGCAACACGCGGCAGACCACCGGTGATGTCACGGGTTTTCGAAGTTTCTTGCGGGATACGAGCGATAACATCACCGATCGCGATCTTCGCACCATCCGCAACACCGACCAGGGCGTTGGCTGGCAGGAAGTACTGAGCGATAACGTCAGTGCCTGGCAGCAACAGATCCTTGCCGTTGTCATCAACCATCTTCACGGCAGGACGGATATCTTTGCCCGCAGCTGGACGGTCTTTGGCGTCGAGTACTTCAATGTTGGTCATACCGGTCAATTCGTCAGTCTGACGCTTGATCGTGATGCCTTCTTCCATGCCCACGTAGGTCACGGTACCTTTCATTTCGGTAACGATTGGGTGAGTGTGCGGATCCCACTTGGCCACGATTGCGCCAGCGTCGACCTTGTCACCTTCTTTAACCGAAATCACGGCACCGTACGGCAGCTTGTAGCGCTCACGCTCACGACCGTAGTCATCAGCGATTGCCAGCTCACCGGAACGGGACACAGCAACCAGGTGGCCATCCACTCGCTCAACGTGCTTCAGGTTGTGCAGACGGACAGTACCGCCATTCTTCACCTGAACGCTGTCGGCTGCGGAGGTCCGGCTTGCCGCACCACCGATGTGGAACGTACGCATGGTCAGCTGGGTACCCGGCTCACCGATGGACTGGGCAGCGATAACGCCGACCGCTTCACCGATGTTCACCTGGTGACCACGAGCCAAGTCACGGCCGTAGCACTTGGCGCAAATGCCGTAGCGGGTTTCGCAGCTGATCGGCGAGCGAACAATCACTTCGTCGATGCTGTTGAGCTCGATGAACTCGACCCACTTCTCGTCTACCAGGGTGCCGGCAGGAACAATGACTTCCTCGGTACCTGGCTTGAATACGTCACGGGCGATTACTCGACCCAGTACGCGCTCACCCAACGGCTCTACAACGTCGCCGCCTTCGATGTGCGGAGTCATCAGCAGACCGTGTTCGGTACCGCAGTCAACTTCAGTCACAACCAAGTCTTGCGCAACGTCTACCAGACGACGAGTCAGGTAACCGGAGTTAGCGGTTTTCAACGCGGTATCCGCCAGACCTTTACGAGCACCGTGAGTCGAGATGAAGTACTGAAGTACGCTCAAACCTTCACGGAAGTTCGCAGTAATCGGCGTTTCGATGATGGAACCGTCCGGCTTGGCCATCAGGCCACGCATACCGGCGAGCTGACGGATCTGCGCAGCAGAACCCCGTGCGCCCGAGTCCGCCATCATGTACATCGAGTTGAACGACTCTTGATCGACTTCCACGCCATGACGGTCGATAACGCGCTCTTTCGAGAGGTTCGACATCATCGCCTTCGACACTTCGTCGTTGGCCTTGGACCAAAGGTCGATCACTTTGTTGTACTTCTCGCCCTGGGTTACCAGGCCGGAGGCGTACTGGCTTTCGATCTCTTTCACTTCATCGGTAGCAGCACCGATGATGGCGGCTTTCTCGTCCGGGATAACGAAGTCGTTAACACCGATGGAAACGCCGGAAATGGTCGAATAAGCAAAACCGGTGTACATCAACTGGTCAGCGAAGATAACGGTCTCTTTCAAACCAACCACGCGGTAGCACTGGTTGATCAGCTTGGAGATCGCCTTTTTCTTCATTGGCTGGTTGACCACGTCGTACGACAGGCCAGGTGGAACAACCTGGAACAACAGCGCACGGCCGACAGTGGTGTCGACGATACGGGTGTTCTTGACGCTGCCACCATCACGATCGTTGATGGTTTCGTGGATGCGGACTTTAACCTTGGCGTGCAGTGCGGCTTCGCCGGCACGGAACACACGGTCAACTTCCTGCAGATCCGCGAACACACGACCTTCGCCCTTGGCGTTGATCGCTTCACGAGTCATGTAGTACAGACCCAATACAACGTCCTGCGACGGAACGATGATTGGCTCACCGTTGGCTGGCGACAGAATGTTGTTGGTCGACATCATCAACGCACGCGCTTCCAACTGGGCTTCCAGTGTCAGCGGTACGTGCACGGCCATTTGGTCGCCGTCGAAGTCGGCGTTGTACGCAGCACAGACCAGAGGGTGCAGCTGGATAGCCTTACCTTCGATCAGTACCGGTTCAAACGCCTGGATACCCAGACGGTGAAGGGTCGGTGCACGGTTGAGGAGAACCGGGTGTTCACGGATCACTTCAGCGAGAACGTCCCAAACCTCTGGCAGTTCGCGCTCGACCATCTTCTTGGCGGCCTTGATGGTGGTCGCGAGACCACGCATTTCCAGCTTGCCGAAAATGAACGGCTTGAACAGCTCGAGAGCCATCTTCTTCGGCAGACCGCACTGGTGCAGACGCAGGGTCGGGCCTACGGTAATTACCGAACGACCGGAGTAGTCAACACGCTTACCGAGCAAGTTCTGACGGAAACGACCTTGCTTACCCTTGATCATGTCAGCCAGGGATTTCAGAGGACGCTTGTTCGAGCCGGTGATAGCGCGGCCACGACGACCGTTGTCGAGCAGAGCATCGACAGCTTCTTGCAACATACGCTTTTCGTTGCGCACGATGATGTCCGGAGCAGACAGATCGAGCAGACGCTTCAAGCGGTTGTTACGGTTGATCACCCGGCGGTACAGGTCGTTGAGGTCGGAAGTCGCGAAGCGACCGCCATCCAACGGTACCAGCGGACGCAGGTCTGGCGGCAGAACCGGCAGAACGGTCAGCACCATCCACTCTGGCAAGTTGCCGGAACCCTGGAAGGCTTCCATCAACTTCAGACGCTTGGACAGTTTCTTGATCTTGGTTTCGGAGTTGGTTTGCGGAATTTCTTCACGCAGACGACCAATCTCGTGTTCCAGGTCGATAGCGTGCAACAGTTCACGGACAGCTTCGGCACCCATGCGGGCATCGAAATCGTCGCCGAACTCTTCCAGCGCTTCGAAGTACTGCTCGTCGTTCAGCAGCTGACCTTTTTCAAGGGTGGTCATGCCTGGGTCGATAACGACATAGCTCTCGAAGTAGAGAACGCGCTCGATATCACGCAGGGTCATGTCCATCAGCAAGCCGATACGGGACGGCAGCGATTTCAGGAACCAGATGTGGGCAACCGGCGAAGCCAGTTCGATGTGCGCCATACGCTCACGACGAACCTTGGCCAGTGCAACTTCAACGCCGCACTTCTCGCAGATCACACCACGGTGCTTCAAGCGCTTGTACTTACCGCACAGGCACTCGTAATCCTTTACCGGGCCAAAGATCTTGGCGCAGAACAGGCCGTCACGTTCTGGTTTGAACGTACGGTAGTTGATGGTTTCCGGCTTTTTAACTTCACCGAACGACCACGAACGGATCATCTCAGGCGATGCCAATCCAATACGGATGGCGTCGAACTCTTCGACTTGACCCTGGTTTTTCAGCAAATTCAGTAGGTCTTTCAAGGCCTTTCCTCCTGGCGGAGCAGAGAGCGGGCTAAACAGCCCCGCTCTCGATTCGCGTCACGTGTTATTCGGTTTCCAGATCGATATCGATGCCGAGGGAACGAATTTCTTTGATCAACACGTTGAAGGACTCGGGCATGCCCGGCTCCATACGGTGATCGCCGTCCACGATGTTTTTGTACATCTTGGTCCGACCGTTCACATCGTCCGACTTCACTGTGAGCATTTCTTGCAGAGTGTATGCAGCACCGTATGCTTCCAGTGCCCAGACCTCCATCTCCCCGAAACGCTGACCACCGAACTGAGCCTTACCACCCAGCGGCTGCTGGGTAACCAGGCTGTACGAACCGGTAGAACGAGCGTGCATCTTGTCGTCTACCAAGTGGTTCAGCTTCAGCATGTACATGTAGCCAACAGTAACCGGGCGCTCAAACTTGTTGCCGGTACGGCCGTCGAACAGCTGCATCTGGCCGCTTTCCGGCAGGTCTGCCAGTTTCAGCATGGCCTTGATTTCGCTTTCCTTGGCACCGTCGAACACCGGGGTAGCCATTGGAACGCCGCCGCGCAGGTTCTTCGCCAGATCCAGGATTTCCTGGTCGGAGAAGGTGTCCAGCTCTTCGTTGCGACCGCCGATCTCGTTGTAGATCTCGTGCAGGAACTTGCGCAGGTCAGCAACCTTGCGCTGCTCTTCGATCATACGGTTGATCTTCTCGCCCAGACCTTTGGCCGCGAGGCCCAGGTGGGTTTCAAGGATCTGACCAACGTTCATACGCGAAGGTACGCCCAACGGGTTGAGGACGACGTCGACCGGGGTGCCATTGGCATCGTGCGGCATGTCTTCAACCGGCATGATCACGGAGACCACACCTTTGTTACCGTGACGACCGGCCATCTTGTCGCCCGGCTGGATGCGGCGACGGATTGCCAGGTAAACCTTGACGATTTTCAGCACGCCTGGAGCCAGGTCATCGCCCTGCTGCAGTTTGCGCTTCTTGTCTTCGAACTTGTCGTCCAGCAGACGGCGACGATCAACGATGTAGGCCTGAGCCTTCTCGAGCTGCTCGTTCAGAGCATCTTCAGCCATGCGCAGTTTGAACCACTGGCCGTGCTCAAGACCGTCGAGTACTTCGTCGGTGATGTCCTGACCTTTCTTCAGACCTGCGCCGCCTTCAGCCTTGTGGCCTACCAGGGCGGAACGCAGACGTTCGAAGGTCGCGCCTTCAACGATACGGAACTCTTCGTTCAGGTCCTTGCGGATCTCGTCGAGTTGAGTCTTCTCGATGGACAGTGCACGAGCATCACGCTCAACGCCGTCACGGGTGAAGACCTGTACGTCGATGACAGTACCCTTGGTACCGGTAGGTACACGCAGGGAGGTGTCTTTAACGTCGCTGGCTTTTTCGCCGAAGATGGCACGCAACAGCTTCTCTTCCGGAGTCAGTTGGGTCTCGCCTTTCGGAGTGACCTTACCTACCAGAATGTCGCCTGCGCCAACTTCAGCACCTACGTAAACGATACCGGCTTCGTCCAGCTTGTTCAGTGCAGCTTCACCCACGTTCGGGATGTCTGCAGTGATTTCCTCTGGCCCAAGCTTGGTGTCACGTGCCACACAGGTCAGTTCCTGAATGTGGATCGTGGTGAAGCGATCTTCCTGAACCACACGCTCGGACAGGCAGATGGAGTCTTCGAAGTTGTAACCGTTCCAGGCCATGAACGCGATGCGCATGTTCTGACCCAGTGCCAGCTCACCCATATCGGTGGACGGACCGTCTGCCATGATGTCGCTGCGCTGAACCCGATCACCCTTGCTCACCAGCGGACGCTGGTTGATGCAGGTGTTCTGGTTGGAGCGGGTGTATTTGGTCAGGTTGTAGATGTCGACACCGGCTTCGCCAGTTTCAACTTCGTCATCGGCAACACGAACCACGATACGGCTGGCATCAACGGAGTCGATCACGCCGCCACGACGAGCCACGACGCAAACGCCGGAGTCACGGGCTACGTTACGCTCCATGCCGGTACCTACCAGCGGCTTGTCAGCACGCAGGGTGGGTACAGCTTGACGCTGCATGTTGGAACCCATCAACGCACGGTTGGCGTCATCGTGTTCCAGGAACGGGATCAGCGACGCTGCAACCGAAACTACCTGCTTCGGCGATACGTCCATCAAGGTGACGTCTTCCGGCGCCTTGACGGTGAACTCGTTCAAGTGACGAACAGCTACCAGCTCGTCGATCAGCATTTTCTTGTCGTTCATCGTGGCCGAAGCCTGAGCGATCACGTGATCAGCTTCTTCGATGGCGGACAGGAACACGATCTCATCGGTGACCAGTGCGTCTTTCACCACACGGTACGGGCTCTCGAGGAAGCCGTACTGGTTGGTGCGCGCATAAGCAGCCAGGGAGTTGATCAGGCCGATGTTCGGACCTTCCGGCGTTTCAATCGGGCATACACGACCGTAGTGAGTCGGGTGTACGTCACGAACTTCAAAGCCTGCACGCTCACGGGTCAGACCGCCCGGGCCCAGCGCGGAAACACGGCGCTTGTGGGTGATCTCGGAGAGCGGGTTGTTCTGGTCCATGAACTGCGAGAGCTGGCTGGAGCCAAAGAACTCTTTCACCGCTGCAGCCACTGGCTTGGCGTTGATCAGGTCTTGCGGCATCAGGCCTTCGCTTTCGGCCATCGACAGACGCTCTTTGACCGCACGCTCAACACGTACCAGGCCAACGCGGAACTGGTTCTCGGCCATTTCGCCTACGCAGCGAACACGACGGTTACCCAGGTGGTCGATGTCATCGACGATGCCTTTACCGTTACGGATGTCGACCAGGGTCTTCAGTACCGCGACGATGTCTTCCTTGCACAACACGCCCGAACCTTCGATCTCGGTACGACCGATACGGCGGTTGAACTTCATCCGACCGACCGCAGACAGGTCATAGCGCTCAGGGCTGAAGAACAGGTTGTTGAACAGGGTCTCGGCAGCGTCTTTGGTTGGTGGCTCGCCAGGACGCATCATGCGATAGATCTCGACCAGCGCTTCCAATTGGTTGCTGGTGGAGTCGATCTTCAGGGTGTCGGAGACGAACGGACCGCAGTCGATGTCGTTGGTGTACAGGGTCTCGATGCGAACAACCTGGGACTTGGCGATTTTCGCCAGGATCTCGGTGTTCAGCTCGGTGTTGCATTCAGCCAGGATTTCGCCGGTGGCCGGGTGCACGATGACCTTGGCGGTGGTGCGACCCAGGACGTAGTCCAGAGGCACTTCCAACGTCTTGATACCGGCTTTTTCGATCTGGTTGATGTGGCGCGCGGTAATACGGCGGCCGGCTTCAACGATGACCTTGCCCTTGTCGTCCTGGATGTCCAGAACGGCAATCTCACCACGCAGGCGCTGAGGCACCAGTTCCAGGCTGAGGGTTTCGCCGCTCAGGTGGAATACGTTAGTAGTGTAGAAGGCATCCAGCACTTGCTCAGTGGTATAGCCGAGCGCGCGCAGCAGTACCGAGGCCGGCAGCTTGCGACGACGGTCGATACGCACGAACACGCAGTCTTTCGGGTCGAACTCGAAGTCCAACCACGAACCACGGTACGGAATGATCCGCGCGGAGTACAGGAGCTTGCCGGAGCTGTGCGTCTTGCCGCGGTCGTGGTCGAAGAACACGCCCGGGGAACGGTGCAGCTGGGAAACGATAACGCGCTCGGTACCGTTGATAACGAAGGTACCGTTCTCAGTCATCAGGGGAATTTCACCCATGTAGACTTCTTGCTCTTTGATGTCCTTGATCGCTTTGTTCGACGACTCTTTGTCGAAGATGATCAGACGGACTTTTACCCGCAAAGGTACGGCGTACGTAACACCGCGCAACACGCATTCTTTGACATCAAATGCCGGTTCGCCCAGGCGATAACCGACGTACTCCAGCGCAGCATTGCCGGAGTAGCTGATGATCGGGAAAACGGATTTGAAGGCCGCATGCAGGCCCACGTCGCGGAACTGATCTTTGGTCGCTCCCGCCTGCAAGAATTCACGATACGAATCCAGCTGGATAGCCAGAAGGTACGGGACATCCATGACGTCCGGCAACTTGCTAAAGTCCTTGCGGATACGTTTTTTCTCAGTATATGAGTAAGCCATCAGCGTTCCCCAGCTTGGTCACCTGCTTGTTTGGCCCCTCCCGACGGGAGCAGCCAGAAAATCTTGCAAACCCCATGGTTTGCGCCACCGCATCGGGTGGTTACAGCGCGTTAGAGGCGACGACCGAGTCGATTGCCAATAACGGAAAAAGGCCGGTGGCAAGAGCCACCAGCCATCAGCCTTCAGCTTAACGCTTGGGCTGGAGACGCAAGGTCGATGCTTACTTCAGCTCGACTTTAGCGCCTGCTTCTTCCAGCACTGCTTTAGCTTTGTCAGCTGCGTCTTTCGACACTGCTTCCAGAACCTGGGCAGGGGCGCCGTCAACTACTGCCTTGGCTTCTTTCAGGCCCAGACCGGTCAGTTCACGTACTGCCTTGATCACGTTTACTTTCTTCTCGCCAGCTTCCAGCAGCATGACGTTGAATTCGGTTTGCTCTTCAGCAGCAACAGCAGCAACAGCTGGGCCAGCAGAAGCAGCGGCAGCGGAAACACCGAATTTTTCTTCGAAAGCTTTGATCAGCTCAACAACCTGCAGAACCGACATTTCAGCTACGGCGTTGAGGATATCGTCTTGGGAGATAGACATTGCTGTAATTCCTGAATTGGGGGACGGCCTACGCGGCCATCGAAATAAACAAAAATACGCGAGAGGAGATGCTCAGCCTTAGGCTGCGGCAGCTTCTTTTTGCTCGCGAACTGCGGCCAGAGTACGAGCCAACTTGCTGGTAGCGCCTTGAATCACGCTCATCAGCTGAGAAATAGCTTCGTTACGGGTCGGCAGTGTTGCCAGTACGTCGATTTGGTTAGCTGCGAGGAACTTGCCCTCGAACGCAGCTGCCTTGATCTCGAACTTATCCTGACTCTTGGCGAATTCTTTGAACAAACGGGCAGCAGCGCCTGGATGTTCTTTGGAGAACGCGATCAGAGTCGGGCCGGTGAACACGTCGTTGAGGACACTGTATTCAGTGTCAGCAACAGCGCGCTTGAGCAGGGTGTTACGTACAACACGCACGTATACGCCAGCTTCACGAGCCTCTTTACGGAGTCCGGTCATAGCGCCTACTGTCACACCACGGGCATCAGCCACGACAGCGGACAGAGCAGCTTTGGCAGCCTCGTTGACTTCAGCGACGATGGCCTTCTTGTCTTCGAGATTAATTGCCACGGGTTTAACTCCTGCTTGTTACCGTTTCATCTGGCCTAGGCCGGATGTCGTTTTGGTGTCTGATTCGGTAAGGAACCGGGAGCACCATCTGCGTAGGCTTGTGGTTTAAGACTTGCGTCGCCTACGGTCTTGGATAGCCCCCGCCAGGCAGGGACCCCAATTTTTCAACTGGCACAATTACTTGCGCCAATTTGTGTCTTATACGTCCAGCGAGCCTTGGTCGATGACCAGACCTGGGCCCATAGTGGTGCTCAGGGTAACGCGCTTGACGTAGATACCTTTCGAGGAAGCCGGCTTGATACGCTTCAGATCAGCGATCAGGGCTTCAACGTTTTCCTTCAGCTTGACGGCATCAAAGCCGACTTTGCCAACGGAGGTGTGAATGATGCCGTTTTTGTCGGTGCGATAACGAACCTGACCAGCCTTGGCGTTTTTAACCGCGGTAGCTACGTCTGGAGTTACGGTGCCGACTTTAGGGTTAGGCATCAGACCACGTGGACCGAGGATCTGACCCAACTGACCTACAACGCGCATTGCATCCGGGGAAGCAATTACGACGTCATAGTTCAGGTCGCCGCCTTTCATTTCGGCAGCCAGGTCGTCCATGCCAACGCGATCAGCGCCGGCGGCCAGAGCAGCTTCAGCTGCTGGGCCTTGGGTGAAGACAGCTACACGTACAGTCTTGCCAGTACCGTGTGGCAGCACAGTAGCGCTACGAACGACCTGGTCGGATTTACGTGGGTCAACACCCAGGTTTACAGCAACGTCAACAGACTCGCTGAACTTGACAGTCGACAGCTCGGTCAGCAAAGCAGCAGCGTCTACAAAGTTGTAGGACTTGCCCGCTTCGATTTTGCCGGCGATAGCCTTTTGGCGCTTGGTCAGCTTAGCCATTACACACCCTCCACGTTAAGGCCCATGCTACGAGCAGAACCGGCGATGGTACGCACGGCTGCATCCATATCAGCTGCAGTCAGATCCGCGTTTTTGGTTTTCGCGATTTCTTCCAGCTGAGCACGGGTCACAGTGCCAACCTTAACGGTGTTAGGACGAGCGGAACCGCTAGTCAGACCAGCAGCTTTCTTCAACAGAACCGAAGCCGGGGTCGACTTGGTTTCGAAGGTGAAGCTACGGTCGCTGTATACAGTGATGATCACTGGAGTCGGCAGACCTGGCTCAATACCCTGAGTACGGGCGTTGAAGGCCTTGCAGAATTCCATGATGTTCACGCCGTGCTGACCCAGAGCTGGACCAACAGGTGGGCTTGGGTTGGCCTGAGCGGCCTTCACTTGCAGCTTGATGTAAGCGGTAATCTTCTTGGCCATGAGGCACTCCAATTACGGGTTCGAACGCCTCGAAAGGCTCCCCGGTTACTTGCGCGTTTATCCCAGTGACGACAAAACCCCACAGCCTAAGGCTGCGGGGTTGGGATGCTTGCTCAGCTAGACTTTTTCGACCTGGCTGAACTCTAGCTCTACCGGAGTAGAGCGACCGAAAATGAGCACTGCCACTTGGATCCGGCTCTTTTCGTAGTTAACTTCTTCGACAGTACCGTTAAAATCTGCAAACGGACCGTCAGTGACACGAACAACCTCACCCGGCTCGAACAACGTCTTCGGCTTGGGTTTGTCGCTACCATCAGCAACACGACGCAGAATCGCTTCTGCTTCTTTGTCGGTGATCGGAGCAGGCTTATCAGCGGTACCGCCGATGAAACCCATGACGCGAGGAGTGTCCTTGACCAAGTGCCAAGTACCCTCATTCATGTCCATTTGAACCAGCACATAGCCAGGGAAGAATTTGCGCTCGCTTTTGCGTTTCTGGCCATTACGCATTTCAACCACTTCTTCAGTGGGAACCAGAATTTCGCCGAAGCCATCTTCCATGCCTGCCAGCTTTACGCGCTCTAGCAAAGAGCGCATGACATGCTTCTCGTAACCCGAGTAAGCATGCACAACGTACCAACGCTTAGCCACGGGACACCCTTAGCCAACAATCAAGGAAACAAGCCAGCCGAGCAGGGAATCAAGCCCCCACAACAGCAACGCCATAACCAGAACAACAGCCACCACAATCAACGTGGTCTGCGTGGTTTCTTGGCGAGTCGGCCAAACGACTTTACGGATCTCGGTACGAGCTTCCTTTACCAGGACCGCAAACGACTTGCCTTTTGCAGTCTGCAGGCCAACAAAGGCAGCGACAGCAGCAAGGGCGAGCAATGCGAGGACACGGTACAGGATCGGCGACGCAGAGTAGTACTGGTTGCCAACAACGCCCACGACCACAATAGCGACTACTACCAGCCACTTGAGCAGATCGAAGCGAGAGCCTTGAGCTTCAGCCTTAGGAGTCATCTATGAAGATCCTGTGAAAAGAAAGCCAGACACACCAAGTGAATCTGGCAGGTCAGGAGGGAATCGAACCCCCAACCTACGGTTTTGGAGACCGTCGCTCTGCCAATTGAGCTACTGACCTAAAACAAAATCAGGCCGACAATTATGCCGATCTGAAAAAGACTTTACAACAACAAACCCCCTGCAGACCCGAAACCAACCCAAACAAGACAACGAAAGAGAGCGGAATCAATCAGAGGCAGCTGTTAAAACAAAGGCAGATATTTTCATATCTGCCTTGTTATATGGAGCTCTTGAGCGGATTTGAACCGCTGACCTCACCCTTACCAAGGGTGTGCTCTACCAACTGAGCTACAAGAGCGAAACAACTTGCACAACCTGCAAACTTGGAGCGGGTAGCGGGAATCGAACCCGCATCATCAGCTTGGAAGGCTGAGGTTCTACCACTAAACTATACCCGCGGAGCTTGCAGCTCACGCTAAAATGGTGGAGGGGGAAGGATTCGAACCTTCGAAGTCGTAGACGTCAGATTTACAGTCTGATCCCTTTGGCCGCTCGGGAACCCCTCCTAAGCGAGCCGGCATTCTACATCATGCCAGCCTTCTGTCAAGCATTTTCTCATTAAAAAATATGAGGTTAGCTGCGTTGACCTTCGCTTCACCTTGTTGACCCAAGAGGTCTTCACTGCGAAGCGGGCGCCATTCTATGCAAACTATTCGAAGGTTGCAATGCCTTCGCACGGCATTATTTTATGTTTTAACTCATTGAATTCATTAGCAAGGTTTTCAAAGGGCAGATCATCGGCCAGGCGCCGGCTTTCAGGGGCGACTCGCAGCCAGTATCCCGGCGCATCAGGCAGGTTCAGCGATTGCAGTTTGACCTTGATATCCAGGCTTGTGAGGCGCTGCTCAACGGACTGAACCTCTTTTTGATCAGCCAGGCCACCGATGTACAGGCACGCAGCCGGCGCCTCAGGCGTTTTTGCCCTGTCTCGCCGCACCATGGCATCAGCCGACTCGCTTAGCAGCCGGATGTCTTGCTGAGAACCCCGGTAGAGTGCCAAAGGCGTGACATCTTTAGCCCTCAACGGGGCTTCCTGCTGATGCCAGATGTAATAGAAGACATTGAGGACCAGCAAAAGCAGAAACAGCCAACGCATAAAAACCTCAGGACAAAGGGCAAGCCATCGCCAGACCAACAAAA
Source organism: Pseudomonas sp. 1912-s (assembly GCF_029269205.1). NCBI lineage: Bacteria > Pseudomonadati > Pseudomonadota > Gammaproteobacteria > Pseudomonadales > Pseudomonadaceae > Pseudomonas > Pseudomonas sp. 1912-s. The sequence goes on from NZ_JARIXR010000026.1 coordinate 170,927, forward strand.
ACCAGATCAGGGACGAGCCTTCCGTGAGGCACCGCATCCGCCACCAGCTCGGCATCTCCACCGGTAAGGAAGACAGTGAAGTCGCTCCCCCAATAGCTACGAGCCAACTCCAACTGGGTGAGCACAAACCCTCTCAGCATAAGCGTACAGCCGCGCTCTACCGCCTCTACAGTGGTGCGGCCCGGAGACAGGGCCTCAAGGGCACGCTCAGCGGCAATATCGTCATAGCGTATTTTGCGGGTATGCGTTCGTAACTGGTTACGCATAAGCGGCATACCTGGACAAATAAAGCCTCCGAGGTGCTCGCCGTCCGCGGCAATGAAGTCCGCAGTCGCGGCGGTGCCAAAATCGAGCACCAGGCATGCGCCCGACGCCAACTGAAAACCGCCCAACATAGCAAGCCAGCGATCCAGGCCCAGGCGTTCGAAATCTTCATACCCATTCCGCACCCCGCCCATCTGCCTTGCTGAAGCAGCGCAGAGGACGTTGACGCCAAATGCTTTTACCAGGGTAGCGACCAGTTGATTCGTCTCATCCGAGGCACGAACACTCACTAAACGACAATCCTTTAACGCAAGCCCCGTGAGCGCGAACAGGCTATCGATCAGAGAAGCATCCGACCCAACGACGCCCTCTGCAAAGATGCGCGCCCTATCCGACTCAAGCACTCGCCATTTTATAAAGCTATTCCCACAGTCGAGCTCAAGAATCATCACGCAACCTCAGGCTTAGCTCACCACCGCTATATACTTTTTCAACACCATCCACGCTTAACCGTAACGCACCCTGCCCGTCGATCCCCAATACCACTCCATCAATCTGATTCACACCCGCGATGAGCGACACCGATCGACCCTGCCACAGATGGCTCTGCTCCCATTCACTCTGGATGGTGGAAAAACCGGAAGCCTGGTGGCGATCAAGATATGCCTGCAGTTGCACGCCAAGACGCGCTACCAGGTAGTTACGATCAACAGCACTGCCGGTCTCCAACTGTACGGAGGTCCATTGCTGATCGACCTCTTCGGCCTTCTGCATATTCACATTAATGCCGATACCCAGGACGACATGGCAGACATCAGCAGGATCACCAACCAGCTCCAGGAGAATCCCGGCGATCTTTTTCTGCTCCACCAAAACGTCATTTGGCCACTTCAACCCGGCATTGCGAACCCCCGCATCCCGCAGCGCCTGCATAACAGCCAATCCGACTACCAGGCTTAAGCCCTCCAACTGGCGCATACCGCCTTCGATCCGCAGCACGAGACTGTAGTAGACGTTTTGAGCGAAAGGACTGACCCACTTCCGCCCTCGCCTTCCCCTGCCGGCAGTTTGCTGCTCTGAAAGCACGAGAAACGGCGCGGTACGGCCCGCCTCGATAAGGCGCAATGCCTCGGCATTGGTAGAGTCAATGGAGTCAAAGATATAAACAGGCCATGCAGGAACAGGCACATGCCGAGCAATTTCTTCAGCATTTAAGAACACCAGAGGCGAAGCCAACTGATACCCCCGACCGCGGACTTTATGGATGGGTAGATTCAATTCTGCCTCGAGATGCTGAAGCTGCTTCCACACAGCACTGCGACTGACACCCAAGGCAGCACCAAGCGCTTCCCCGGAGTGGAATCGACCATCTTTTAGAAGTTTCAACAACGTCAGCATGCAAGTCTCGCCTCACAATGAGGCAGGCATAATAGCCATGCATAAGGCCATTGCATAGAAAGGCAAGACTTTGGCATTGAAGATACCTGAAGACGGTCGCAACACTTTTCAACCGCCCAAAAACAAAACCCCTGATTGCGTTAGCAATCAGGGGTTCTGGAATTTAATCTTGACGATGACCTACTCTCACATGGGGAAACCCCACACTACCATCGGCGATGCATCGTTTCACTGCTGAGTTCGGGATGGGATCAGGTGGTTCCAATGCTCTATGGTCGTCAAGAAATTCGGGTACTGAGTCGTGGCCAGCTGGCCTCGCTTCAGCAAATTGGGTATGTGATAGCTTTCGGTGTTTGCAAGAATCGAACTTTCGGTTCATTTCGTCTTCACACACCGCAATCTGGTGCCCTTTCAGGTCAGCAAATTGCTTGGGTGTTATATGGTCAAGCCTCACGGGCAATTAGTATTGGTTAGCTCAACGCCTCACAGCGCTTACACACCCAACCTATCAACGTCGTAGTCTTCGACGGCCCTTCAGGGAACTCAAGGTTCCAGTGAGATCTCATCTTGAGGCTAGTTTCCCGCTTAGATGCTTTCAGCGGTTATCTATTCCGAACATAGCTACCCGGCAATGCCACTGGCGTGACAACCGGAACACCAGAGGTTCGTCCACTCCGGTCCTCTCGTACTAGGAGCAGCCCCTCTCAAATCTCAAACGTCCACGGCAGATAGGGACCGAACTGTCTCACGACGTTCTAAACCCAGCTCGCGTACCACTTTAAATGGCGAACAGCCATACCCTTGGGACCGGCTTCAGCCCCAGGATGTGATGAGCCGACATCGAGGTGCCAAACACCGCCGTCGATATGAACTCTTGGGCGGTATCAGCCTGTTATCCCCGGAGTACCTTTTATCCGTTGAGCGATGGCCCTTCCATACAGAACCACCGGATCACTAAGACCTACTTTCGTACCTGCTCGACGTGTCTGTCTCGCAGTCAAGCGCGCTTTTGCCTTTATACTCTACGACCGATTTCCGACCGGTCTGAGCGCACCTTCGTACTCCTCCGTTACTCTTTAGGAGGAGACCGCCCCAGTCAAACTACCCACCATACACTGTCCTCGATCCGGATAACGGACCTGAGTTAGAACCTCAAAGTTGCCAGGGTGGTATTTCAAGGTTGGCTCCACGCGAACTGGCGTCCACGCTTCAAAGCCTCCCACCTATCCTACACAAGCAAATTCAAAGTCCAGTGCAAAGCTATAGTAAAGGTTCACGGGGTCTTTCCGTCTAGCCGCGGATACACTGCATCTTCACAGCGATTTCAATTTCACTGAGTCTCGGGTGGAGACAGCGCCGCCATCGTTACGCCATTCGTGCAGGTCGGAACTTACCCGACAAGGAATTTCGCTACCTTAGGACCGTTATAGTTACGGCCGCCGTTTACCGGGGCTTCGATCAAGAGCTTCGCGTTAGCTAACCCCATCAATTAACCTTCCGGCACCGGGCAGGCGTCACACCCTATACGTCCACTTTCGTGTTTGCAGAGTGCTGTGTTTTTAATAAACAGTCGCAGCGGCCTGGTATCTTCGACCGGCATGAGCTTACGGAGCAAGTCCTTCACCCTCACCGGCGCACCTTCTCCCGAAGTTACGGTGCCATTTTGCCTAGTTCCTTCACCCGAGTTCTCTCAAGCGCCTTGGTATTCTCTACCCAACCACCTGTGTCGGTTTGGGGTACGGTTCCTGGTTACCTGAAGCTTAGAAGCTTTTCTTGGAAGCATGGCATCAACCACTTCGCTAACTAAAAGTTAGCTCGTCATCAGCTCTCGGCCTTAGAATCCCGGATTTACCTAAGATTCCAGCCTACCACCTTAAACTTGGACAACCAACGCCAAGCTGGCCTAGCCTTCTCCGTCCCTCCATCGCAATAACCAGAAGTACAGGAATATTAACCTGTTTTCCATCGACTACGCTTTTCAGCCTCGCCTTAGGGACCGACTAACCCTGCGTCGATTAACGTTGCGCAGGAAACCTTGGTCTTTCGGCGTGGGTGTTTTTCACACCCATTATCGTTACTCATGTCAGCATTCGCACTTCTGATACCTCCAGCAAGCTTCTCAACTCACCTTCACAGGCTTACAGAACGCTCCTCTACCGCATCAYCCGAAGRTGATACCCGTAGCTTCGGTGTATGGTTTGAGCCCCGTTACATCTTCCGCGCAGGCCGACTCGACTAGTGAGCTATTACGCTTTCTTTAAAGGGTGGCTGCTTCTAAGCCAACCTCCTAGCTGTCTAAGCCTTCCCACATCGTTTCCCACTTAACCATAACTTTGGGACCTTAGCTGACGGTCTGGGTTGTTTCCCTTTTCACGACGGACGTTAGCACCCGCCGTGTGTCTCCCATGCTCGGCACTTGTAGGTATTCGGAGTTTGCATCGGTTTGGTAAGTCGGGATGACCCCCTAGCCGAAACAGTGCTCTACCCCCTACAGTGATACATGAGGCGCTACCTAAATAGCTTTCGAGGAGAACCAGCTATCTCCGAGCTTGATTAGCCTTTCACTCCGATCCACAGGTCATCCGCTAACTTTTCAACGGTAGTCGGTTCGGTCCTCCAGTTAGTGTTACCCAACCTTCAACCTGCCCATGGATAGATCGCCCGGTTTCGGGTCTATTCCCAGCGACTAGACGCCCTATTAAGACTCGCTTTCGCTACGCCTCCCCTATTCGGTTAAGCTCGCCACTGAAAATAAGTCGCTGACCCATTATACAAAAGGTACGCAGTCACAGAACAAAGTCTGCTCCCACTGCTTGTACGCATACGGTTTCAGGATCTATTTCACTCCCCTCTCCGGGGTTCTTTTCGCCTTTCCCTCACGGTACTAGTTCACTATCGGTCAGTCAGTAGTATTTAGCCTTGGAGGATGGTCCCCCCATATTCAGACAAAGTTTCTCGTGCTCCGTCCTACTCGATTTCATGACTAAGAGATTTTCGCGTACAGGGCTATCACCCACTATGGCCGCACTTTCCAGAGCGTTCCGCTAATCTCAAAGCCACTTAAGGGCTAGTCCCCGTTCGCTCGCCACTACTAAGGGAATCTCGGTTGATTTCTTTTCCTCAGGGTACTTAGATGTTTCAGTTCCCCTGGTTCGCTCCATACACCTATGTATTCAGTGTAAGGTAACCATCTTATGATGGTTGGGTTCCCCCATTCAGACATCTCCGGATCAAAGTCTGTTTGCCGACTCCCCGAAGCTTTTCGCAGGCTACCACGTCTTTCATCGCCTCTGACTGCCAAGGCATCCACCGTATGCGCTTCTTCACTTGACCATATAACCCCAAGCAATCTGGTTATACTGTGAAGACGACATTCGCCGAAAATTCGAATTTCTCAACTAAGAGAACTCACAAATTTTACCTTAGCCTGATCCGTTACCAGTGAAAGTAACGTTCAGTCTATCTTTCTATCACATACCCAAATTTTTAAAGAACGATCTAATCAAAGACTAGAAATCAACATTCACCATCACAATGATGGAATGCTCATTTCTAAGCTTTCAAGACAGAAGCAGTTAGTGGTGGAGCCAAACGGGATCGAACCGTTGACCTCCTGCGTGCAAGGCAGGCGCTCTCCCAGCTGAGCTATGGCCCCGTATTTCTACAGGCGTTTCCCACACAAAATTGGTGGGTCTGGGCAGATTCGAACTGCCGACCTCACCCTTATCAGGGGTGCGCTCTAACCAACTGAGCTACAGACCCAATTTCGGGCTGCTTCTTTATCGTCTTCTTCAATGAATCAAGCAATTCGTGTGGGAACTTATGGAGCAGCTGATGTCGTCGATTAAGGAGGTGATCCAGCCGCAGGTTCCCCTACGGCTACCTTGTTACGACTTCACCCCAGTCATGAATCACACCGTGGTAACCGTCCTCCCGAAGGTTAGACTAGCTACTTCTGGTGCAACCCACTCCCATGGTGTGACGGGCGGTGTGTACAAGGCCCGGGAACGTATTCACCGCGACATTCTGATTCGCGATTACTAGCGATTCCGACTTCACGCAGTCGAGTTGCAGACTGCGATCCGGACTACGATCGGTTTTCTGGGATTAGCTCCACCTCGCGGCTTGGCAACCCTCTGTACCGACCATTGTAGCACGTGTGTAGCCCAGGCCGTAAGGGCCATGATGACTTGACGTCATCCCCACCTTCCTCCGGTTTGTCACCGGCAGTCTCCTTAGAGTGCCCACCATTACGTGCTGGTAACTAAGGACAAGGGTTGCGCTCGTTACGGGACTTAACCCAACATCTCACGACACGAGCTGACGACAGCCATGCAGCACCTGTCTCAATGTTCCCGAAGGCACCAATCTATCTCTAGAAAGTTCATTGGATGTCAAGGCCTGGTAAGGTTCTTCGCGTTGCTTCGAATTAAACCACATGCTCCACCGCTTGTGCGGGCCCCCGTCAATTCATTTGAGTTTTAACCTTGCGGCCGTACTCCCCAGGCGGTCAACTTAATGCGTTAGCTGCGCCACTAAGAGCTCAAGGCTCCCAACGGCTAGTTGACATCGTTTACGGCGTGGACTACCAGGGTATCTAATCCTGTTTGCTCCCCACGCTTTCGCACCTCAGTGTCAGTATCAGTCCAGGTGGTCGCCTTCGCCACTGGTGTTCCTTCCTATATCTACGCATTTCACCGCTACACAGGAAATTCCACCACCCTCTACCATACTCTAGCTCGTCAGTTTTGAATGCAGTTCCCAGGTTGAGCCCGGGGATTTCACATCCAACTTAACGAACCACCTACGCGCGCTTTACGCCCAGTAATTCCGATTAACGCTTGCACCCTCTGTATTACCGCGGCTGCTGGCACAGAGTTAGCCGGTGCTTATTCTGTCGGTAACGTCAAAACAGCAAAGTATTAATTTACTGCCCTTCCTCCCAACTTAAAGTGCTTTACAATCCGAAGACCTTCTTCACACACGCGGCATGGCTGGATCAGGCTTTCGCCCATTGTCCAATATTCCCCACTGCTGCCTCCCGTAGGAGTCTGGACCGTGTCTCAGTTCCAGTGTGACTGATCATCCTCTCAGACCAGTTACGGATCGTCGCCTTGGTGAGCCATTACCCCACCAACTAGCTAATCCGACCTAGGCTCATCTGATAGCGCAAGGCCCGAAGGTCCCCTGCTTTCTCCCGTAGGACGTATGCGGTATTAGCGTCCGTTTCCGGACGTTATCCCCCACTACCAGGCAGATTCCTAGGCATTACTCACCCGTCCGCCGCTCTCAAGAGAAGCAAGCTTCTCTCTACCGCTCGACTTGCATGTGTTAGGCCTGCCGCCAGCGTTCAATCTGAGCCATGATCAAACTCTTCAGTTCAAACATCTTTGGGTTTTTAAGAAACCCTAAACTTGGCTCAGCAATCGTTGGTTACATCTTTGATTTCTCGCGGAGTAACTTGTGATGCTGATAATCTTGTTGACTATCAGTCTGACTCCACAAGCACCCACACGAATTGCTTGATTCAGTTGTTAAAGAGCGGTTGGTTAAGATCTTTCGTCTCAACCGAGGCGCGCATTCTACAGCAGCCTCATTTGCTGTCAAGTGATTATT